>DAOWNU010000203.1 GCA_030642425.1 bacterium
ACGAATATAACTCTTTATAACTTATTTGCAAGTAATTCATTAGGCCTCATTTGAGACCCAATTATTGCAACGCACCCAAAAAAACTATAAAATAAACGAAATTGAAAATTGTACCCTTTTTCAGCGATCTCAAATTAGCAATGATCAATTGTCAATGACCATTCCACCCGGCGGGCGGTGCGGCGGCATCTATCATAGTGTTACAATTATCATGCTTAGCCTCTGGCACGCCTCCCGCTATGTGCGATTTGGAATAACCCTACACGATTTCGCACGCGACAGCCGCGCCAGCGGGGATAATCTATTTCGTCTTTTATCTTCTGAGGAGGGCGCGGAAGAAAAACTGCGAAGGCTGTCCATTCAAACCCTCCTGCCCGGCAAAACCTAAGGACCATTCTCGATAAATCCAACTCGCTCCGGCATTTACGGAGCAAACCCCACGACATTTTGCTCGATTTTCATGGGTTTCGGACGGATGCAGAGGGTAAGAACACCAATGCAGAACGGAACAGGACGGACGTAACACGTAACTGGACGGACTCTCATTGCACTCCGTCGGATGCAGAACGGAAGAGGACGGACACAATACGCACTCCACCGGACACAATATGCACTCCGCCAGATGCAATACGTAACTGGACGGACGCATTTGCAATTTACCCCCGTGTAATCAGGATTTTGCTTTATGTATTTGATAAACTAATCTTCGATTGGCGGCGGCGGCAACCTGCGCTCGGAACGATAAACATCGTTTTTCGGAGAAATCTTTTCAATTGTCAATTTATATCCGGCGGCGGTCATCAGTGCAAAAGCGCTTTTCATCTGGATCGCACGGTTTCGTCCTTTCAGAAAGGAAATAACAGTAGAATGATCCAGCCCGGAGAAATTGGCAATCTGCATATTGGTCAACCCGCAGTTTTTCAGCGCGCTTCTCAGCTGCGATTCGAAATACTTTGCGCTGGCGTGCATAGTTTTGCGATTTTCATTTCGTTTTGCCTGAACGGCCTTTAGTTTGGCTTTCTTTTCGGCAAGTCTTTCCTCCCGAGATTTTCTCATATTTCCTCCGTTTTTGGTGAAAAAGTCATTTTAAATACACGACGCGCTTCGGTCGGCAATGCCGACGGATAACCGGCCTCAACCGCCTGCGGCGGATTCGGCGTTATTTCAAATACACGACGCGTTTCGTGACCGATTGGCCGCCTTGGTCGCTGAGCTTGTCGAAGTGCGCCCTGACGAGATAGACACCGGAACCGAGGGATGCATCGGGTGTCCAGACGATCTCTGTAGGGGCGAGGTCTCCTCGCCCGTTCGACGACTGGACGGGAAACCCGTCCCCTACGGGCATTTCCGCGATACATCGTCCGTTGATATCAAATATTTCCACTCGAACCCTCGAACCCTCGACCCCTTGAATCCTTATCTTCACCGCCGAATTGAACGGGTTGGGGTGAACGTCGATATCGAATGAATTGGGAAACATGTTTTCTTCATCGATGCCGGTGGATACCGTATCCCATAACCATTCCAATGTCCCGCTGGATGTGCATGTAATCTCACAAATATGATAGGGCGGGACATAGGGTGTCGGTCCGGTTGCGGGAACGCAGCCCGTGCCGCGCCAACCGATACAGTTGTAGATAATACCAAGAGCGCTATCCGATGAGTCGCAAGGCGTGGTAAATGCTTCGAAACACGTCCCTCTGAAAAAATAATTCCATCCACCGACAGGTGGGGCACAAATCCCATGTTCCGAAATAAAAAGAAGACTGCAAACGGGATGAACAACATCGATAATCCACTGAATCGAGGAAGGTTCCTCGATTACACCTGTCCAGATATAATTGGGCCCCGTGTCCACAGAACCCGTCCCTAAATGGCCTAGGCATACAGTATCTCCAACCATCATATCCACCGATGCCGTAATTGAATCGCCTTTATCGAACCAATGTATCCCATAACAGGGAACGGGGCTGTCGTATCCTGGAACACTACAATCCACCTCGAAAGTGAACTGCCTTTTGAAATTCCACACGAATCGCGTGTCCTCTGTCATTACGAACAAAATTGAAGTCCCTTCTCCGTAACAGGTGTCCGGCGTCGGGCACGGCGAACCAATAGCCGACCAGCCGTAACAGGAATCTCGCGTCCCTGTGGACACCTCGATTAGAGTAGTATCTATTCTTAGGTTGATAGTGTCGCCGTCGGGAATGTCGTGAATCCCTGCGCCCGGAACCGAACCGACGAGGCTCAAAAGGCTATCGCAATATCCGGGTATTCCGTCGATAGCGGCGTGGATTTCCAATGTGTGAGTTTGCGCCGAGCATACGCCTATTATCGACATCGCAATCAAAACCAATATCGTCATCTTTCTCATCATCATCCTTCTTTCTCCGCGTTTTTCTGCGGTCTTTTTCGAAAACCTATTTTATTAAAACGACCCTTTTAATAACCGATTCATCCCCAATTCTCACGCGGACGAGATAAATTCCGGAGCCGACCGATTCGTCGGGCGTCCAGATATATTCGCGATTCGTAGGGGCAGGCCCGTGTGCCTGCCCTTCTAATGGGCGACCACATGGGGTCGCCCCTACGGGGATTTCCGCGACAGAACGCCCATTTATATCAAATATTTCCACGCGGGAGGGTCTCAGACCCTCCCCTACGGAAATTGTAATCGCCGAATTGAACGGATTTGGATGTGCGGAGATATCTAATCTGCTCGGTTTAGGAATGATCTCGGATATATACGAACTCGTGTCATATTCATCCGCGCCTATGTCCCATACCCTTACGGGCCTGAAGTCGCCTTCGAAATCGAATGTATCGGCCCAGACTTCCTCGGTGATAGTCGGGAAATAAAACATTTGCGCGCCGGAGTTTACACACAGCGAACTCCCCGAAAGATGGAACAGGGTGTCCTCGAAAAGCGGGTCGGCATCGATATTCGCCGGGCCCCATAAAATAACGCTTCCGAATACGTCATCGGTATCGATATCGCAATACGCAAAACCAACCGAGCAAGGCGCATCGGCATAAATCTCATAACCTGTATTCCCATAGACAATCGTGTTTAACATTCCCTTGTAATAACCTGAGAAATAGCATCCGTCGCCGTTATTATAGACTATCGTATTATTCGATATACAGGGCTTACCGGTCATATATATTCCTGCGCCGTGTGTTGCGGTGTTGTGGGATATCATATTGTTGGAGATTTTCGGTTCGTTGCTGCTATATATGCCACCGCCTTGAGACGCGGAATTACCTTTTATTGTATTTCCATTAATCTCTGGCGTCATATCCCATGTCCCCGAAACATCGAAGCTACAGTGAATCCCTCCACCTTGGCCCGTAACCGAATTATCTGCTATGTAGTTATTTTTAATTACTGAGTCGCTATTTCTCCAAGAATAAATCCCTCCACCACTACTTCCGAAGTTACCAACGATACGGTTATTGAGAATTATGGGTGATGAATATTCGTAGTGGATTCCACCTCCATCGCCTCCTGTATTTCCGCTGATTAGATTATCCGAGATAGTATCATGAATCCCTGTGCTATATATTCCCGATCCAGCATTATTCAAGATTTCATTACCTATTATATCGTCTGCTAAATACGTATATATTCCCCCATATAAGTTATTAGATATTGTATTACAAATAATTCTGCCGAAACCATGTGCATAGATTCCATATCCTGTATTCGAATCGATAAAGTTACCATAAAAATCGTATTCCGACACTCCACCGCCATTCGTATGTATGCCATCGCCAATATTATCAGTTATTAGGTTATTTGATACTGTCATATCACTACGTAGAAAAATTCCTGTCGGGTTGTTTTCAGAAATAACGCATTCATTAATCGATCCTATACTTGAATGAGTAATATAGAAACCTCCTCCATCGGCATCGGCAACATTATTTATAATTTTACAATTTGAAAAGACTATAACGGAGTTCCAAGTATAGATTGCGCCTCCTAATAAATTCGCCCAATTATCTCTTATCAAGCAATGCTCGAATGTCGGATGTGAGTAATAAGACCAGATCGCGCCTCCGCAGCTGTCATCCTCGGTAGGGCCGTATGCGAATCCGTAAGCCAACTCACAATAGGATAAGCTACAAGCGTCAGAAGCATAGTAAAACCTTAAACCATGCCATCCGGGCGACCAGTAAGATGTATCCGATGGCAGGAATCGAATAGTATCCGTTTCCGTCCCCAACGCCTTGATCACTGCGGCGCTGTCTACCGCTACTTTATAATGCCCAAGAAAAATAACGTCGACACCGGGCATTATAATCAGTGTGTCGTCCGTTAGAACTCGGATAGTATCGGTCACGTAATAAGGCGAGCCGGTCGAATCCCATACGCCGGAGACTGCACCGGAAACGTAGGTTTGCGCGTTGCACACGCCCGCCATCGCAAACACGCACACCGCTATAATCATTATTCTCTTCATCGAACGCCTTCTTTCTCCGCGTCTTTGCGGCCTATTTGAGAAAAATTACCTTTTTGGTTGAGACCTCATCCCCCACTCTCGCCCTGACCAGATAGACACCTGAGCCGACCGATTCGTCGGGCGTCCAGATATATTCGCGATTCGTAGGGGCAGGCCCGTGTGCCTGCCCTTCTAATGGGCGACCACATGGGGTCGCCCCTACGGG
>DAOWNU010000062.1 GCA_030642425.1 bacterium
AAAGGCGAGGGCAAAGGAACGATATATTTCGATTTCGAGGGCGGATACCCTATTTATACGACATTCAACTGGATTGTCGATTTCACTATAACAAGCGTCGATCAAACGGTTAGAAGCCACTGAGAACGGGCGCAAAAAAAAATTTCAAAATCCAAATGCCGAATGTCAAATGAAGCTCAAAATCTAAAAAATCTGTCTTTGCGGGATTGACCCAGAATCCACGAGGCGGCGACACGTGGAAAATTTTTCCAAAATGGTCTCTATTTTCTTGTTTCAAACGGTCTCCGTTGGAACATCTTTTCGACGCTCTGCGTCGAGGGGGGAGAAAGATAACGCGGAACATCGAAGCATAATGCGCTCACGTGGGTGCAAGGTAAAACTTATTTTATCTTTCGGAACTCGACCCTGCGGTTCTCGGCGCGGCCTTCCGAAGTGCCGTTGTCGGCGATAGGCATAGACTCGCCGTAGCCTTGCGCGGAAAGATTTGCCGGAACGATATTGAAATTGGCGGCCAGATAGTTCTTGACCGCTTTTGCACGGCGTTTCGATAGTTTTGAATTATACGATTCGGTGCCGATAGAGTCGGTGTGTCCGGCGACTTCGATCACCCATCCGGGATGTCTTTCGAGAATCTTGCCGATCTTGTCGAGAAGGCTATACGAGTCCGGAGTGATCTCGTCGCTGTTGAACTCGAAATATATCTCATTCGTGATAAATATCCCCTTATCGACAAATTCCTTCTCGACGTTCACATCCTGAATGGGCCTGCGCTCTCTGCGCGGGCATCCGCGCTCGTTGACAATAGTTCCGGGGGGAGTGCCGGGGCACATATCGAAAATATCCCAGACGCCGTCGCCGTCGGTATCGGTATGTTCCATCGGCGTGAGATTGAAGCCTATCGCCAGATTGAATCCGACACTGCGGACAATAATATTGGACTCGTCGCTCGCGACAAGTTCCGCAACATTTATAAAGACATAGTCCTCGACGTCGCTGTATATCGGCATGCCGCCGAAATCGATGAAGAAATCGCCCTCGAGAAAGACGTTTGGCGAGACGCTCAGGCGGCCGAGCGCGCCGACAGTCGCGCCGAGCGATGTTTTGCTGCTCTCATAATAGGAGGGTATGTCGCCCCGTAATAGTAATACAACGCATCGTCCCACGTCTCGATTATCGGGATGTCCATAAATACCCGGTAGTTATCGACAAATATCGTCGGACCGACAAAGACCCCAAAGCCGTGGAACGGGTTCGAGCCGAATGAGAATTGCAGCGCCGGGTTGATTTTGAACGACTCGAACGAGCCATCTTCGCGGCAATCGCCATACTCGGCCGTGAAGGACGTTGTCGATAGGTCAACGCCGTTATAAATGCTATAGTCGAGGAAAGCCTTGCTTTTCACGCCCGAGTTGATAGAGTAATCGAGGTTCAGTCTGGCGCCGAGGTTTTGCTTGAACCAAAGAGTGAAAAATCCGCCGCCGCCGACCTGCATCCCGGGCGAAATCTCCCACTCTGCAACCATCGAAGGAACCTCGAAGACATTGGGCGGGTAGTATTGTGTATTGTCGATCCAGCCGCCTGTTCCGGCGTATTGGCTGGACACGAACTTGCCGGCGGTCGGCATCGAGATGGACATGTGCAGACCGAAATCCATGTATTGTCCATAGACGAGCGAGCCAAGGATCAGAATAACAACGAAACACAGGTGAAAACGTCTCATAATCTCCCCCATCGTGTGTGTTACGGTTTTGAAATTTTCTATGAATAACATAATCCGCGACAGGCCGATTGTCAAATACAAAGATAGCTTTGTTTTTAAGATTAGTTCTTCAAAGGGGGAATTATCGTCTAACTCGACGCACGAACTGTGGCTTCCCAGCGTTCGCGCAGCTTGGTCATAAATTCGTAGCGGATTTTGAATATTCCAAGGAGCGGGTCCCCACGCCTGAAACCGTGGCAATCGGAACCACCCGTCATAATCAGGTCGTTATCATTTGCGAATTCTACCAGAGTTTGTTGATCGCGCTGGCTGTGCCGTGGATAATAGACTTCGAGACCGTCGATCCCCCATTGAAGAAGCTCCGGCAACTTCACCATCATCCCCTCGGTAACCCCCGGATGCGCGGCGATAGCTAACCCACCCGCCCCTTTTATTGTGTCGATAGCCTCTTGCGGCGAGGGCGCCCATTTCGGGATGTATGCCGGTTTTCCGGCGGCGAGATAACGCGAAAAAGCCTCGAAAATATTGCTGACCAGTCCAGCATTAATAAGAAAATCCGCGATATGCGGCCTGCCGAGCGCACCGCCGTTCGCAATCCGCGCGATATCGTCATAGGTGCAGGGATACCCCATTTCGGTGATTACTTTACAGGTTTCCACCACACGATAGACCCTCGCGTCGACCTGCTTTTTTAGCAGATCGCCGAGTGCCGCATTGTCGATATCGATGTAATACCCGAGGATATGCATCCTGCCGTCGAGATAGTGGGTGGAAATCTCCAATGCGGGGGCGAGATCGATCCCCTTTGCGCGGGCGGCTTCGAGCGCTTCTTCGACACCGTCAACTGTGTCGTGATCAGTCAGGGCGATACCGGACAGGCCGAAATTATGGGCGCGCTCGACTATCTCTGTCGGCGTGAACGTACCGTCGGATGCGCAACTGTGTATGTGAAGATCGCAATATTTCAAATCGTCGATTCCTTAAATATTTGGAAAAAGTGTTTTTATCCGAGTATTATATTGCCCGCTACTTCCAGTGTCGATTCGTATAACTCGTCCCCCTCGGCCATCAGGATTTCTCCCCGCTCCCGCATATTATCGACAAAATCGTCGTCGGTAATCGATTTCAGATTTATCTCAACATTGACCCATGCGGATTCCATCGAAGAATAGGCCAGAGACGCGGCGACCGCGGCGTCGGAGACGACGTTCTTGTTTCCGATTTCCGCGGATTCCATTGCGAGTGAAAGCAACTCGACCGACAGTTCGGCGGTTTTGAACGGCACACTGGCCGCCTCTTTGGTTGCCGCTTGTATTGCTGTTTTGCGGCTGCTCTTCTCCTCGTCGTTGGATTTTGGGAGTTTATAGGCTGCCATAATTTTATCGAAGGCCCCGGCGTCGAGGTCGATCAGTTTTGTGAATTCGGCGCGAAGTCTTTCGCTCTCCGTCAATAATTCCTTCACCCTGTCCTGAACGCTTTCGTAGCCCTTTTTCCCGATAGTAAAATTGAAGACCATTGAAACGAGCGCCGCCGCGCATGCGCCGACGAGTGCCGCCGCGCTTCCTCCGCCGGGTGTCGAAGATTTGCCCGCAAGGTCGTCCAGAAATTCCGTAATCTTAGATTCTATCAGCATTTCATTCCTTTATTATAATGCTACAGCTTGGTAACAGAAATAATTTGTTATTATAAGTCTTCAATTTGAAGATGCAAGTGAAAAAGCCATGAATACAGTTATGAGGGAAAAATATTCTGATGGTTTCCGCAATTATGCTTATCTCAAGCAAAACCTTTTAAAGGTTAGCCTTTTAAGCGTTTTAAGACGCTTCGGTTCACCGGCTTGAAATAGACTCGTTCGTTATAAGTGGATTGGCGGCGGGTCTATTCGGGTTTGGCATTGCGCCTTGTCGCCTTGTAAAGGACCTCGTTTAAACGTCTGTCCTGACGCTGGACCCTCTCCCGAAGACGGATGAATTCTCCGAAAAGCCTATAGACCGCCCACGCGAGGACGAGAACCATAATACATATTATCGCAACCGTGATTTCGATTTTCCCCTCCGGGGTTATTCTCGATATTATTTGCTGTTAAGCCTATCGATTCGCGCCGTCACAATCGCCATCGTTTTAGCCAATACATCTTCGGCCTGCCTTTTCAGATCTTCGCAACGGCCTTTCATCCGGTCGACAAATTCCGAATCGGTGATGTCCCCGAGATTTATCAGGACGTTCAACACGCCGCCGATAACCCCGGAATAGGCCATCTGCGCGCCGACACCGGCGTCCGAGACCGAGGCGAGATTGCCCGTTTCCGCAATCTCCGCGGCCAGTTTCATGGCCTCGAAAGATAATTCCGCGGTGCCGAGCGGCACATCGACCGCCTTCTTAAGGCCCGCCTGAATTGCGCTTTCGCGGGTCTTTTTATCCTCGTCCGTCTTTTTGGGCATCCGCATAGCCTCGAGGTAATCGTTGAAGGCCTGTGTGTCCTCATCGACCGCGCCGGACAGTTTTTTCTTAATATCCTGAGCTTTAACGGCCAGATCAATAAAGCCAGCGGCCTTTCCCATATTTGTTTGTTTGAGAACCGTAAGATTTGCGACCATAGAGGCCAGCGCCGCGCCGAGCGAGCCTGCCAGCGCCGCGACCGAGCCGCCACCCGGCGCGGGGGACTGCCTCGAGACCTCATCGACGAAATCTTTGCAGCGCATCGCGATAAGGGCGTCGCCGGGCAGTTTGGGCATCCCGATAATCTTCTCCTCCGGGTCGAATGGCGCGACATCGTTGAAGCCCATCGCGAGAATGGCGGCTTGGATAATGTCTTCTTCCGGGATTCCGGTCGATTGCTCCTGCTTTTCGAGGTAATATCGCCCCGCCATAAGCATGGCCTGATATGGGATAAGCCCGACCACTTCGCTGCCGGTAACAACTATCCCGCGTTTTGCGGCAAGTTCGCGCGCCTTTTCGAGCACAATATGCGGCGGCGTGATATTGTAATTCGTGAGATTGATAGATATCTGGGCGCGGCCGTATTCCTCCACAATCCAGCCTATCGCTTTCGAGTATGGAAATATCCCCGGCGATTTGGCCGAACGGCCGATAATATTCTTTCGTGAAGTGCCGTGCTCGGCCAGTAGCTCGACAATAGAGAAACCATGGTCTTTTTGATAATGCTCCTCGAGTGAGTCGAGATTATCCGCGACAAAATCGCATTCCGCGCAGGGATAATTATTCTCCGTGTATTTCAGCAGCTTTCCACGGAAATAGAACGGTTCAATATTGCCCCGTCGGACAGAACGCCCCTTTTCGCGCAGTTCGAACGCAATATCCGTGGCGTATTTCTTCTCTCGCGTGTTCAAATCGACATTATACGCGATAAGGAACTCGCGCGCGCTTATCGCGATAGCTCCGGCGCCGGGATTGAACTCCGCCGGGCCGAAATCCGGCTTCATCTGCGGGTCTTTCAACTTTTCGGGAAGGCCCTCGTATTCGCCCTTTCGGACATAGGCTAAATTCCTTCTCTCCGGGGAAGTTGCGGCATATTCGTAGAGATAAACCGGTATCTTCAACTCGTCGCCCACGCGTTTGCCGAGCTTTTTCGCAAGCTCCACACATTCGTCCATTGTAACGCCCTCGACCGGCACGAACGGGCAAACATCGGTTGCGCCGAAACGCGGGTGCGAGCCGTGCTGAACCCGCATATCGATAATCTCTGCGGCCCGTTTAACCGCCCTGAACGCCGCTTCGAGAACGCCTTCGGGCGTGCCGACAAATGTAACGACCGTGCGGTTCGTGGCCTCGCCGGGGTCGACGTCTTTCAAATCGACATCGGCGATCTCCTTAATCGCATCGGTTATCTCATCGATAATCGCCATATCGCGGCCTTCGGAGAAATTCGGCACGCATTCGACTATTTTTTGCATTGTCTCCTCCAGTAAATCCGGTTCGCCTTATCCCAGCTTGCCCCGCTTGTGCAGATATGCCATCAGGGCGACATCGAAAGGCTTGCTCGTGTCGATAAGCTCATAATCGATTTGGGCGTCCTCCATGCTCAATCGAAGAAAATCGATATAGTCGATAAAACGCCTCTGGTATTCCTCGCGGATGCTCCAGGGCAATGTCTGAATATGTTTGCCGGTTTCGAGGTCCTGAAAGATAGTCTCGCCCTTGAAATCGAATTTTGTCTCCTCGGGGTCGATAACGTGGAACACGATCACCTCGTGGCCCATGTGCCGGAACTGCTTTATCGCCCTTATCATGTTTTCGGGCTTGTCGTAGAGGTCGGAGATTATCACCACAAGCCCGCGCCGGTGAATTCTCCTCGCGACCTCGAAAAACACCTCCGCGGCGCCGGTGTCGCCGCCCGATTCCGTCTTCTCGAGCAACTTTAGTATCTCGAAAAGGTTGAGCCGCGTGCTGCTCGGCGGGCGCTCATCGACAACCCGCGTGTCGAAAAGTGTCAATCCGACCGCGTCTTTCTGCATCTGCATAAGATAGGCGAAACTCGCCGCGAGATAGCTGGAATACTCGAGCTTGGGCAGATTTTCGCCGGAAGAATAGCCCATGCTCCCCGATTTGTCGAGCAGGATATAGCATCGAAGATTCGTCTCCTCCTCGAATTGCTTGATATAATATCGGTCGGTTCGGGCGTAGGCCTTCCAGTCGATATTCCGGACAGGGTCGCCGGGGTTATATTGGCGATATTCAGCGAATTCGACCGAAAAACCGTGGTAGGGAGACCTGTGCATCCCCACGAGAAAGCCCTCGACAACGAACCTCGCCCGAAGCTCCATATTCGAGAGTTTCGCGATTACTTCCGGTCGAAGGTATTTGCGGTAATCTTTTTTAGCTTCGATTGGCATAGGCCATTTCATCCTCGGTAGTGTGCCACCGGTCGAACAATAGTGTTACATTATAAGAAACCCTCGCGCGTGTGCAAGGGTTTATTTCGGGGGAACAGATTCAATTGGAAAGAAAAGGGTTCGAGTGACCCACTTCCCCGCCACTGGATTCCCGCTTTCGCCGGAATGACATTTATTCGAGCGGCGCGGGACGCCGCGCCTTTTACCTTTTACCTAATTACCCATTACCTTCTTCCACTTCCTCTTCCTTATTCTTGAACGTCCAAATCGCGCTCTTTTTCACGAAACCGAGCGAGCCGAGCCGCGTGTCGTCGTTGCCCCAGTGGAGTTTGCAGATCGCGAACAGATACGAGAGCATCTTCGTGTCGCGGTCGAACAGCGCATTCTTTGCGCGGCGGGCCTCGCGGGCCTCGGTTTTCTCGTCGATTGCCTTATGCCACGCCGCGGCCATCGTTTCGCGATGCTCGACAACTGTCGCCATTATCCCGTCCGGCAATCTTCTGGCGTCGCCCTCGGAAACCAGCCGGTCGTGCGTCTCTTTCCAGACATCGATTGCGGCGATTAGCTTCTTGTAGCCGCGCGGCGTGCGCCCGAGCAGTCCGTATTCCTCGATAACCTCCTCCGATGCGCCGTCATATTTGAGCATCGCCTTGAGCATCGCTTTCGCCTTGTTGTAGAACTTGTAGGCCACTTTCTCGGCGTCACGCAGCACGGAATAAGCCCCTCCCGCTTGAGCCGTCTCTATGCCAGCTATGGCTGGAGCCTTATTCCAGACATCGTGTGCGTTCTTTCCCCATTCGACTACATCATCCGATAGATTTAATTCAATTTTATACTCTTCGATATTCGCTGATAAATCAATGTATCTCTCAATTCGAATACCGCCATCGTCCTGCCTGAAATTGTTATTAATAACCATTATATCTCCTTTCGATTGAATATAGGGAATATCGGATATAAATGCAAGGTTATTTATTTATTATTTAATTATTTTTAAATAACCTACGATATATATTGAATGTCGCGTAATCATAAATAGATAACCCCAAAATTTATCAAACATACATATAATATATTTTGGAAATCCTTTTAATTAGAATTGTAATCTCCTAATAAATATCGGGATACGTCTAATCAAAACATAACATCCTAATAATAAATATCGCTAACGCACGACATAAAATAGGTCACCCCTTATATATTGCGGCAATAGGGGCGGGTTTTACGCCCGCCCGATATCCGCCGTCGGCCGGTGCCGACCGGGACGGCGCAAGACCGTCCCCTACGGGGAATCGCAATCATCGTTTTCAATCCGTAGGGGTTTGCCGGTGGCAAACCCGTCCGCGAATAAACGCCATCCGTTGTTTGGGAGACGGGCGACCCGCCGGGTGCGCCCCTACGCGGGTTAATCGACATCGAGGCCGAGAAGGATAAACTCGCTTCCGGCGGCGATGGTATATTCATCTTCATCATCTTTAAAAATATCTATACGGTTCACTGAACTGGAATCGGGGGAAATAAAATATCCACTCCCCCCTGGATTCCAAACATGATCGGGTGCAAGATCAATATGATTTCTAATCTTGGATATGTAGGAAATAAAACCAGATTCACTGTAATCTGCGTAAATGGTAACAAACATATGCGAATATCCTATGCACCAAGAGCCAAGATATGAGTAATCTCCATGGTAATAACTTTCTGAACTATCAGCGTTGAATCTCATTTTCAAGTAACCATTCCCATCATGAGTAGTATCGGGAAATAGATCGATTAGCTTTCCCCATGCCTGAATCTCCAGCACCTCCCACTCGTCACTTATGCCGTCGAATGTTACGGTGTTCGTATCCGCCGGCAAAACGATAGATTCGATAATCACCCACGCGCCGTCGGCGCCCGGAGGCCCCGCAGGCCCCGCCGGACCCTCGCATGCAACAAAAACAAATGCCGCGATAACAAACAATACGGCCACCGAAAACTTAATCTGTTCCATCATCATTCCTCCT
>DAOWNU010000089.1 GCA_030642425.1 bacterium
CGCTCTGCGGTGTAACGTTTTGGGCGACGCTCCGCGTCGATGGGTTGGGGGGAAAAAGGACGTTAATCATCCCTGCAAGGAATAATTTTGATTTTTGATTTGTTATTTTAATATTTGATGTTTGATATTTTATATTTATCTCTTGTTCATACGCTCGACCTTGTATAGGATAATTCGTCTAAGCCCTTTAAAGGGCTTCAACTCGAAACCGTTTAAACGGTTTAGGATTATCGTCTGCACTATAATGTGAAGAATCGTTGTCTAAGTAAATTATACAGAACAAGATACTTTATGAAACGGTCGGGGTCGAATTTGCCGCAATGTGAATCAACGTGCATTCGATTCAGGGGCAGCCCATTAAATCCAATCCCACGATTGTCGAAAAACATATCGACTGCGGGATTTTGCAGGATTTCATCCAACAATGCCGGTTCAATTCCCGCCGAGGTGAACGGGAATGCGAAGGGCACGCTTGTTTCTCCGGCCAAATTGCATATAAATTCACAGGAGCCGGCGATCTCACGGCGAATCTCGTCTGCGGTTGCGTGTTTCATATCGAGATGATCGATCCCGTGGGCGCCGATAGAGAAGTTGTCGCGCTTCAGTTGGACGATCTCGTCCGAACTCAAATATGGCCGCTCTTTGGTCAGGAATTCGTTTGTATCGAGGCCAAGCGATTCCGCGGCTTTATACAGCTTGTCCTGTTCGTCGAATTTAACAGATCGCGCCCATTTTGAAAAATCCTTAATCGACTTTATCTTTTCGCCTGTTCTGCGGCCGATTTCGGTCAGCATATCGACCGGTTCGTCGATATTATTCACGATACCGATACACAGCGACGCAAGATGACGATAAAAAAGCCTTTTGTTTCCAATCAGGCCGGTGGTGATGAAGAAAATGCAGGGGATTTCATGTTTAAGAAGGATGGGCCTTACTTCCGAAAAACACTGGCTAAGGCCGTCGTCGAATGTAACAAAGGCCGGGTTTTCTGGAAGGCTTTTGCCGTGTAAAACATAATCCCTGATTTCGGGATAGGGTAATATGCGGAAATTTTCCTTGAGGAAAACGACGTGTCGTTCAAATTCGCCGATAGAGGAATATCTCGTAATGCCTTTCAGATGCGGAAGGCTTTGGTTGGAGACGGCGTGATAATTGAACCCAAGCGGGATTTTAGAGGTAATCGACTTAATCGTCCGCAGTGGGATTAGACGCGATAAGTTAAAGATGGAATTAAATATGAGGCCCTTCAGCAATTATTTTTCTCCGGTTTACGAGCTTTTACAATAAACATCGAAGCAAAAAGGGCGGATATTCCCGGCGAACCGAACCTTTCGGATAATCTCTGCAGCGGATTTTCGATGGGTTTAATTATATCTCTTATCACCGGAATTAGATTAAGTGGAAAAAGCGGGTAAAAATGCGAGAATCTGTGTTTCTCGATTGCGAATCCCGCGCTTTCGAGGTTTTTTCGGAAATTTTTCGGGCTATGTTCACGAAACCAGATTTTTCCCTTTATCCCGATAATGCCCTTAAAGAATTCTCTCACCCGAACTGCGATGCAATGCCTATTTCTTACCTGTATTATCAGCGTGCCGCCGGGTTTCAGGATACGAAAAATCTCACAGAGCAGCAAGTCGTCGTTTTCGAGATACTCGATCAACCCGAGCGCCAGAACAAGGTCCACCGTGCCGGAAAAGATTTTATCGAGACGTTCGACATCCCCCTTAACCGCGGTTATTTGCGAAGACAATCCCTTTTCCTGTGCCGCGATATTCGCCGCATCGACAAGCCTGCCGGAGATGTCCACGCCGAGAGTTTTCTCGAAACCGAGTTCGGCAAGCGCAAAAAGGGCATGTCCAGAGCCGCAGCCGAGATCGACCGCGAGCGAACCGGTCTCGCCTTTCGCAAATTCAAGCGTGATTTGCTCCCGCCGGGCGATAGAATTGAAGCCCTTCGAGTCGCAATATATATCCACCCAGAAACTGGAAGTGGCGTCGAAATGCCTTTCGATTTTTTCGATATCCGATTGTGAAACTCTTTTTTCGTCCATAACGCCGGATAATATAAGCTTTTCACTGAAATAATACAATATTTTCAGGGAAGAAGTTTTTTTAATTTCACTCGATTGCCATTTTTTGAAAAAAGGCTTGCGAATCGACCAACCGGTCGTATAATTACGATCGTCGGAAAGGGACAATTATTTAATGTCTTTTTATTTTACTTGTTTTCGACTCGAAAATCCCCTATTTTCCAATCGTCGGGGCGTAGCGCAGCCTGGTAGCGCACTTGGATGGGGGCCAAGTGGTCGCTGGTTCGAATCCAGTCGCCCCGACCATTTAATTAGAGGGTTTTGCAAACCCCTCTATTAGGAGATATTCGCGCTCGGCCCACGCTCGGACACGGGGTTATGGGCGCTTTTTATTATGAGAATGCTTGCCTTGATACCCGCATTCGACGCCGAAAATCCGCTTCCAAATGTTATAAAAGGATTGATAGATACGGGCTTTGAGCCCGCCGATATTCTCGTCGTGGACGACGGAAGTTCGGACAAAACGACCGAAACTGCAAGAGCGCCCGGCGTCGAAGTTATCACACACGAAAAAAATAAGGGCAAGGGCGAAGCGCTGAAAAGCGGTTTCGCCTTCGCTATCGATAATCGATACGACGCTGTGCTCACTCTCGACGCCGATATGCAGCATCCGCCGGAACTGGCCGGCCGATTTGTCGATGAGATGATGCGTTCCGGGGCGGATATTATCCTCGGAAACCGTATGAACGACCTGTCGAATATGCCTCCCCACCGGCGCTTCTCCAATTTGGCCACCACTTTTTTCGTCCGCCTCTGGACGGGCAAGAAAATTGGCGATTCCCAATGCGGATACCGACTTATAAAAACCGACTTATTGAAAAGACTCGACCTGCGAACGGGCCACTACCAAACGGAAACCGAGATAATCCTCGAGGCGGCGAGAAATCGCGCCGGCTTCTCTTCTGTGGACGTGCCGACAATATACAACGATCACAAAAGCAAGCTTAACCCGATTATCGAAACTCTCCGTTTTATCGGAATTATGCTCTCTTACCCCTTCCGGAAAAAGAAAGGATAACATGGGCCTGCGTCAAAAAATCGTAATCCTTCTGCTTTTTTCGATCCTGTTGGTCTGCCTTGCCGCTCCCGGGGCGGAAACTTCCCCAGAAGACGAGCATTCACGGGGGAGTAAAATCGCGCTTTGGCTGAAAGATAAAGGCCTTTCGCCGGACCTCGTTGTAATTATTATCGCCACGCTCCCCATTATCGAACTTCGGGGCGCGATCCCCGTGGCGATGCACGTTTTCGATATGCCGATTCTCAGAAGCTATATCCTGTGCGTCTTTGGAAATATGATTCCCATCCCTTTTATTCTGCTTTTGCTCGGTCCGGTTGCCCGGATTCTCCGCAAAATAAGACTTTTCGACCGATTTTTCGAGTGGCTTTTCGCCCGCACGCGGCGCCGGAGCGAGACAATTAAAAAATACGAGGAACTGGGCCTTATCATGTTTGTCGCTATCCCCCTGCCCGTCACCGGAGCGTGGACAGGCAGCCTTGCCGCTTTTCTTTTCGGACTTCGGTTCTGGCCGTCCTTTTTCTGCGCTTTGGCCGGTGTTTGTATCGCCGGAGTGGTCGTAACATCCTTCTCCGCTTTGGGGTTATTCGGCGCAATCGCCGCGGCAGTCATTCTTTTCGGCATCTCGGCGATGAGCATTTTCAAAAAGAGACGAAAAGGCGCGCCCCACAGATAAAATCTCGCCGCGGCTTGAATTATCCATATCAAATTAGTATAATAATTATAATATTAGCGTTTTTTTAAAACCGCTAATTGGAATAACTAACACTCATCTATATTGGTTATTCGGGGAATAACTCTTGAAAAAACATAAACTTACAACGATCGCAACAATATTGATACTGGCCATTATAGCCTGGCTTGTGGTTATCCAAATCGTAAATATGAAACCCGGTGTGCTCCACAAATCGACACTCTACAGCAAAGCAAAACCGCTTCGTGAGAAACTTACGGTTCGGTATATGCCGAATTGGTATCACGAGGCGGAGTTCATGGGCTTCTATTCCGCGAAAATCGAGGGCTTTTACGAAGATATTAACCTCGATGTCAGAATATTAAGCTGCAATCCGGATTATAATGTCCCGGAAAGCCTCGATATTGGAGTCGTCGATTTCGCGACGATCTCCCCGAGTTGTCTGGCCGCGTCCGATCGCGAGGGGCTGGATATCGTCGCAATAGCCGCCATTTTCCAAATCCAGCCCGGTGTTTTTATCGTCATGAACAACGGTGATATCGAATCCCCAAAAGATTTTGCCGGGAAATCGATAATCACAAAAAACGCATCGTGGGCGCTTTTAATCGGGAAGGTCGCCGAAAACATCGGTCTCAACCCGGAAAAAATCGTTATGGATACCGGCGCCGCGGATATTGGCAGGTTCTTAAAGGGCGAGGTCGATATATGGACGGGATATGTTCATGACGAACCTGTCGAAGTGGAAATGGCCGGATACGATTCGAGAATTTTTTATCTTTTCGATTATGGAATAAACGATTATGCGGGAGTAATATTTACACGGAGAAACATGGTGGAAGAGCGCCCCGATATCGTGCGGGCTTTCTTGAGCGCCACTTTGCGGGGATGGGATTATGCGATCCGAAATCCCGAGAACGGCCTCGAAACAGTTATGGCTTATGCCCCCGGACTATCGATAGATTTCCAGAGAAGGGCGATAAACCGGTTGTCGCCTTTCGTAAAATGTGGCCGCGCCCCGATAGGATGGATCGACACCTCCAGATGGAATTCCACCTCGGAAAAATGGGGGATCAAGGAGCCCGATAAACTGGTTGACGACCGCTTCATACGGGAAATCTATCGTGAAAACGGATCGGACGAAGATGTTCAACTGGATTAACAAGGACATTGTTCGCAGGTTCACCCTTATTTTTGTGATAGGGTGTATAATTCCGGCTTTCGCTCTGGGAATCTATATGTTCCACCTCACGAGGTCAAGGCTCGAGCAGGAAACGAAAAACGAGGTTATAACTAATATAACGCTCAAGGAAAAATGGCTGTTGACATGGCTCGACGAGCGTGAGTCCGATATAAGCGATCTAGCCAGTGTTATCCGGTATAAAACCGGCAGTAAAACCGATCTGCGGAAAACATTCCGTGAATTTCTCAGGGATAATCCGGATTATTTTGAGTTTTATTTAATGTCTTACCCGAAAGGCGAGGTCGTGGCCTCGACGAACCGAAAAGACGAGGGGCGGATACTCTCCAACCGGGAATATTTTGAGAATGGTTCCAAAGGCCCTACTATCCAACCGATCTACTACAGCCTTTTTCTCGACGGACCCACCTTAACCTTTGCTGCGCCTGTAAAAAATAGCCGTGGCGAGGTGAAATATATCCTTGCCGGAAGGGGACGGCTTGAAAAGCTATCGAGCATTCTTGCCTATAAAACATCGAAAAGGGAGGGCGAAAACAGCTATCTCGTAAATCGATTTAATGCTTACGCTATCTTCAGGGATAAAACTCTTATCGGGAACGTCCCAACTTCGCAAGCGGTCGAGATTGCCGTCCGAAAAGGGAAATATGTCGGCTCATATATGAACTCGAAGGGCAAACACGTTATCGGCTATTGCAGCTATATCGAGCCGCTCGAAGCTGTCCTCGTGTCCGAGATCGAATATAGCATGGTCATGCGTCCCCTTGTGAATGGCATCGTTAATATCACTGCGCTTGTAATTGTGGCTATTTTATTGGGTGGAGTGATATTCTACGGGCTTCTCAGGGATTCTATGAGGCCCGTCGAATCTCTGATAAAGGCCGTGGAACTCGCCGCTTCGGGCGATCTGAGTGTCAGGGTTCAACATGTATATAACGACCAGATAGGCTTGCTGGCGTCGGATTTCAACTGGATGATCGAACAGCTCGACACCAACCTGTGCAATTTGAAAATGGCGGAGGAAATGGAGCGCCGCCTTATCGAGCGTGCAAACGACGCTTTCCTCATAACCGACGAGTTCGGAAATATTGTCCGCGTGAACCCGAAAGCTCTGCAAGTTTGGGGCTATACGGAGAGGGATATCCTAAGCAAGAGCGTTTTCGAGCTGTTCAGCGAACAATCCGCGAGGAATTTCGGAAGGCAATTCCGGCTCCTTTCCAAAACAAATTCCGGGAAACTCCTCGAACTTGCCGCAATTAAATCGGACGGGAAAAATTTCGCGGTGGAAATAAATGTTATCGCCCTCGGCGACGGCACATATCTCTCTATCGCCCGCGATATGTCAGAAAAAAAGCAGCTCGAACAGGAACTTATTCAGGCGCAGAAACTCGAGAGCGTGGGCACGCTGGCCGCTGGTATCGCCCACGATTTCGACAATATCCTCGTCGGAGTCCTCGGAGCCGCATCTTTTCTCAAATCCAAAACGGACCCAACCGACCCACGAATCGAGATGCTCGACGTTATCGAGGAATCCGCGGAAAGAGCGGTGGGACTGGTTAAACAGCTTATGACATTTGCGCAACAAGAGCCGCCACACCGCGAGAGGGTCGATATCGGCGAGTTGATCGACGAGGTTACGAGGCTTCTGAGGAAGGGGCTGAGGGAAAATATCACGCTTATTACACGCAAGGCCGAAAGGCTTCCGATTGTCCACGTCGATCCTATCCAGATCAAACAGACCCTGTTCAATATCTGTCTTAACGCCAGGGACGCTATGCTCGATGGGGGCCGGTTGACTATCGAGGTCTCGGACGTCGATATCGACGACCTTTTCGTGCAAAGGCATCCCGCGGTGATTCCGGGCGAATATGCACTTGTAACGATATCCGACACCGGAATAGGCATTCATCCGGAGGAAATGAACCGCATCTTCGAGCCGTTCTACACAACGAAACAGGCGGGTTCGGGAACCGGCCTGGGGCTTGCCGTTTCCTACGGCATTGTCGAGGCGCACGGCGGGACGATAACGGTTGACAGCCAAATCGGGATGGGAACCAGTTTCAACCTGTATCTCCCGGCGGTAAAAGAAGCGCCGGTCGAAAGGACAGGAAGGATACCGGTAATCGCGGTTATCTCGACAGAAGCGGCAACGCGCAAGCTTCTCCGGCTTTCTCTGGGCGGAAGTAATTATGAAAGAAGGATTTTCTCCTCATTGAACAAGGCTTACGAGGAGTTGACCGCGCTTCCGGAGGGTGTGGAGATCATTTTCGTCGGTGCGGAAATTCTTGCGGATGAACAGGAAACGGTGCTTATGGACATCCGAAACATCTGCAGAAGCGCCGCGATATATATACTCGGCGAGCTTCCAAAACAGATTTCAATATCCGGAGTCGAAGGTGTAATCCACGATAGATACGATGTTACGGCGATAATTTCAGCAGTAAAAAAGATTTTGGGCTTACGGGGATGAATTGCATTCGCCCGTCGCTCTGCTTGCCCTGAGCGGAGTCGAAGGGAGCAATTTCGAGGATAAAAAAAAGGCGGCCTCCAAGCCGCCTTACTATATTCGTC
>DAOWNU010000370.1 GCA_030642425.1 bacterium
ATAAAATCCTTGTTAAGGATGTCGTAAAGCTCCTGAGCACAATAGAGAGATTGGCGCTGAAGTATAAATACACGCCGATAATCGGCCGCACACACGGCATACACGCCGAGCCGACGACTTTCGGCCTGAAACTGGCGATTTTCTATTCGGAGTTCGAGCGTCATTTAACGAGGTTGAAGGAGATCGAACCGAGGATAAGCGTGGGCAAAATATCCGGCGCGGTCGGCAATTATGCCCAAATGGAGCCGAAGATAGAAGAAATAGCCCTCGAAAAACTGGGTCTTGCTCCCGCACCCGTCAGCAATCAGGTTCTCCAGCGCGACCGCCACGCGGAATTTATATTTTTATGCGCCCTTATCGCGGCGAGCTGCGAGAAGGTCGCTTTGGAAATACGCAATCTCCAGAGAACCGAGGTGGCCGAGGTCGAAGAGCCTTTTGCGGCAAAACAAAAAGGGTCGTCGGCGATGCCTCACAAACGAAATCCAATCAAATCGGAGCAGATCTGCGGATTGGCCAGAATAGTGCGGGCAACAGTTATCCCCGCTCTGGAGAATATATCTTTGTGGCACGAGCGGGACATCTCGCATTCCAGCGTGGAAAGGGTAATCCTTCCCGACGCCTGTATCGGCCTGGATTATATACTGAATCAGCTCGAATTCATCCTCGACGGCCTGTCCGTTAATAGCGACAGGATGTTGGCCAATATCGGCATGACCCGCGGGCTTGTTTTCTCCCAACGGCTGCTGCTCAGGTTGATTTCCGCCGGGATGGACAGGGACAAGGCGCACACGATGGTTCAGGGCAAAGCGATGGCCGCGATTACTAAAAATGAAGATTTCCGCAACGAAGTAGTCCGCGACGGCGAGATCAGGCGTTTTCTCACGCTCGAGGAGATCGAGGCCATGTTCGACCTCGATATTTATATTAGACACGTGGACACGATATTCAAGAGGGTTTTCGGTAAATAAATGAGCATGGACGCAGAAAAATACCCGACACTTTCCGGAATCGATACGCCCGACGATGTCAAGAAACTGAAATCCGGCGGAAGAAAAAGACTCGCCAAAGAACTTCGGAGATTTATTATCGAGAGCGTCGCCGAGACCGGAGGCCATCTTGCGCCTTCGCTGGGCGTTATCGAGCTTACGATAGCGCTTCTTTCGCTCTATTCGCCGCCCTTCGATAAGATCGTCTGGGACGTGGGCCATCAGGCTTACGCCTACAAGATTCTCACTGGCCGCAAAAACCGGTTCGATACGATACGCCAGCTCGACGGGCTGTCCGGATTCCCAAAATTGGTCGAAAGCAAATACGACGCCTTCGGAGTGGGACACGCCTCGACAAGTATAGGCGCCGCATACGGTATGGCGGTAGCGCGCGACTTTCATAAAAAGAAAAACAGTGTGATAGCGATAATCGGCGACGGCGCGTTGACGGGCGGTGTTGCGCTCGAAGGGTTGAACAACGCCGGTGGCAGCGGCCGCGATATGCTGGTGATACTCAACGACAACGAAATGAGTATCTCCAAAAATGTCGGCGCGCTCAGCAAATATCTCACGGAGATTATCGCCGGGCCGAAATATCGAAAGCTCAAGGGCGGGATATGGGGGCTTGCGGGCAAAGTGCCGCTCACAGACCAACTGCGTTATATTGGCCACAAGCTGGAGGATTCTATAAAATCGCTGGTTACGGTTCAGCCGGGGATGCTGTTCGAGGGCCTTGGGTTCGACTATTACGGGCCTATCGACGGCCACAATATCGACGAGCTTATCAAGATACTCTTTGAGATCGAGGATTTGAAAGGCCCAAAGCTTCTTCACATAATGACCAAGAAGGGCAAGGGTTATCCGCCCGCGGAAACGGACGCCAGCAAGTTCCACGGGATCAGTTGTTTCGACCCCGTTACCGGCGAGAAAAGGGCCTCTCCGGACAGCCCGCAAACATATACCGGCGCTTTCGGCGACGCCATGCTCGAGCTGGCGGAAAAAATCCCCGGACTGTGCGCTATAACTGCGGCGATGGAGATCGGCACCGGCCTCGACCGTTTCCACAAAAAATATCCGGAGCGGTTTTTCGATGTCGGAATAGCGGAGGGCCTCGCGCTGCTTTTCGGAGCGAGCCTGCGGCTTTCGGGCGTTCCGGTTGTGGCCGCGATATATTCCAGTTTTCTGCAGCGGGCTTACGATCAGGTTATCCACGATATCGCCCTCCAGAAAATTCCGCTGGTTCTGGCGCTCGACCGCGCGGGAATTGTCGGCGAGGACGGCCCCACGCATCACGGCGCATTCGATTTGAGCTTCCTTCGTAGCGTGCCGGATATTATCGTGTCCGCCCCGAAAGACGTGGAGGAGTTGAGGCATCTGCTCTATACCGGGCTTATGCAGGACAAAATGCCCTTCGCGGTGCGGTTTCCGAGGGGATGCGGATTGGGCGATTGTTCCCCGGAAAAGCTGCACGAGATCGAGATAGGCTCGTGGGAGAAATTGAGAAAGGGCGGCGATATCGCTGTGCTTGCTGTTGGCAGTATGGTCGAAAATTCGATAATCGCGTCGGCGGAACTCGCCGGATCGGGGATCGAAACTGCGGTTATCAACGCGCGGTTTGTTAAACCTCTGGACACGGATATGCTCGATAACCTCCTTGGAAAGTATTCCCGCATTGTTACTGTCGAGGAAAATGTCTTCCCCGGCGGATTTGGCGAAGGTGTAGCGGCATATCTCGCCGGCGCCGGCTGGGGCGGAAAGTTTTCTCGCATCGCAATTCCGGATAGGTTTATCCAGCACGGAACACGGGAAGAGCTTCTCCACATGCTTGGCCTCGACCCGGAAGGAAATTGTGAAGCTATAAAAAAGCTGCTTTCCTGATAAACAACTATCTTATCATTACACA
>DAOWNU010000003.1 GCA_030642425.1 bacterium
GAAGACCTCGAAACGCTCGATCACCGTTTCTCTTTTATCGTCCTCACGGTGATGCAGGACCTCTCCACATATATCGCAAATTCCACCGTTTTTCGGCGGTTTATCCTTCATATTATAAATGGCGCCGCAATTCTCACACTGAACCCTATCGACTATCCGGCTTATTATATCCTCTTTTTCCGCCCACATGAAGAAAACATAATCGAAAACACAGCCAAGTGAAACCATTAACTCATCGAGCATCCCGGCCTGTCGCAACGTTCTTGGGAAACCGTCGAGAGCGAATCCTTTTTTAACATCGTCCCGCTCGAATCTCCGGCGGAAAATCTCGATGATTATCTCGTCGGGAACGAGGGCGCCTTTAAGGACATAACTCTCTATTTCGTCCGCGAGTTCGCCTTCCTGTTCGATTATCTCCCGAAGTATTTCTCCTATTGCGATATGTGGCATATCCAAACGGTTGGCCAGCCTTTTGGAATATGTCCCCTTTCCGGAGCCGGGAGGGCCGAGGAAGAGAGTTCTATATGTCCGGTTTCCCGTCATTCCGCTATCTTCTCCCCCGAATGCGGCCCTTTTTCATGAAGCCGTCATAGTGGCGCATGAGCAGATGGCTTTCAACCTGCTGCAATGTGTCGATCACCACTCCCACAACGATAAGCAGGGTGGTGCCGCCAACCGCATAGGCCATACCGCCCGTGCCTCCGGAGGCGCCCCTGAAGAACCACACCGGCACAATCGCTATCAAAGCGAGGCCGACCGATCCGGGAAGGGTTATGCGCGTGAGCACTTTGTCTATATACTCGGAAGTTTGTTTTCCGGGTCTTCTGCCGGGGATAAAACCGCCGTATTTTTTCATATTTTCCGCCACATCGACCGGGTTAAAGATAACCGCAGTATAGAAATAGGCGAAGAAGACGATTATTACACCATAGAGAATATTATAGACGAACGATCCACCGGTAAAGGCCGTAATGAGAGACGTTTTTATTCCGCCCTCCGGGATAAATCCGATAAGAACGGTCGGGATGAACATCACCGCGCTGGCGAAGATGATAGGAATAACGCCCGCCGCGTTTATCCGGAGCGGCAGATGTGTCGCGCTTCCGCCATAGACCTTGCGTCCCGCAACCTTTCGAGCGTATTGAACGGGAATCTGCCTGCTGCCCTGCGAGAGCATAATAGCCGCCGCAATGAAGAAAAGGATGCCCGCCAGCATAATAGCTTCGGCGAAGATCGAACGGCCGCCCTCGAGCATAAGCACTATTTCCTGGAAGAAAACGACCGGCAATCTCGAAACGATGCCCACGAGGATGAGTATGCTCATGCCGTTTCCGATACCCTTATCGGTCATCAATTCGCCGATCCACATTATCAACGCCGCGCCGGTTGTAAGGCACAAAACGGCCATAACCGTGAATCGCCATCCGGCGAAGGCGGGGAAAATAACCGGCATCTGGCTGGAGGATGCGATATTTTGAATATATGCCGCCATCCCGAGCGATTGCGCCGCGGCTATAAACAGCGTGCCGTAACGTGTGTATTGAGTGATCTTGCGCCGTCCCTCTTCGCCCTCTTTCTGGAGCCGCTGGAAATAGGGTAACACCGCGCCAAGAAGCTGAATGATGATCGATGCGGTGATATAGGGCATAATTCCCGTGGCGAAAATGGCCGCCTTTTTAAACGCGCCGCCAACGAACATATCGTAGAGACCGAAAAGACCGCCCATCTCGCCCTGCCCCGTTGCCTGTGTGAGGGCCGATAGGTTAATTCCGGGAAGAGGGATATGGCCGCCCAGACGATAGAGGATGACCATGGAAATGGTGAATAACACCTTCTTCCGCAGGTCGGGGATTTTGAAAATGTTTGATATTGCCTCTAAAATCCGTTTCAATTAAAGCACCTTTTTTATGATTAAATCGACCTTGCCGCCCAATTTTTCGACCTTTTCGACGGCCGATTGGCTGGCGGAATTTACTTTTATGTTAATAGAAACGCGGAGTTCGCCCTCGCCCAGAAGTTTCACGGGCAATTTCCGCGTGATCAGACCGCATTCGCGCAGGGTTTCGACCCCGATATCCTGACCGTCCTCGAAACGGTTAAGATCGCGAACGTTGACAATCTGGTAAATGGTCCTTTTCGGGGGATTAAATCCCTTTTTTGGAAGACGCCTGGCCAAAGGCATCTGCCCGCCCTCCATCCATGACCGGTGGTTTATTCCGCTTCGGGACATCTGACCCTTATGGCCTTTTCCCGAAGTTTTGCCATGTCCCGACGATTCTCCGCGCCCGATTCTCTTGCGGTTTGTTTTAGCGCCCTTTGGGGGCTTTAATTCTCCGATTTTCATTCTTCGCCTCCGGACCCGGTTACGACCTTTTCGACCTTAACGAGGTGGCGGATTTTTTGCGCCATCCCGAGTATCGACGGCGTGGCGTCGTGCTCGACCGTCTGGTGCATTTTCCTCAGGCCAAGCCCGCGCACCGTGCGTTTTTGTTTTATATTGTAGCCGATGGGGCTTTTTATTAATGTTATTTTTATCCGTTCCATGATTGCGACTCCGCTATCTTCTAAGTTTTTCCTGTGGAATTCCCCGGCGATGCGACACCATCAGGAGATTCTCCTGTTCGGTAAGTCCGTTCATAGTGGCTTTTGCGACATTGATCGGATTTTTTGAGCCGAGCGATTTTGTAAGGATGTCCTGCACGCCGAGCGATTCGAGAATCGCACGAACCGCGCCGCCGGCAATAACTCCCGTTCCGGGGGAAGCCGGTTTTAAAAGCACTCTCGCGGCGCCGAACCTTCCAATAATCTCGTGTGGGATAGTTCTTTTATCTATCAGCGGAATATGCACCATATTGCGTCTGGCATCGTCGGTGGCCTTGTGGATCGCGCTGGCAACCTCTTTGGCCTTGCCCAGACCGATACCGACGCTTCCCATTTTATCGCCCACCGCGACGAGCGCATTGAAGCTCATATTCTTGCCGCCCTTGACCACTTTTGCGACGCGATTAATGGCAATCACCCGTTCTTCGAACGAATCCTCGACCTGTTTGGGCTTGCGTGTGTTTCGTCTTCTTCTATTATCTTCCGCTGTCATATCCTCTCCTGAAAGGTATTATTAAAAAATTAGTCCGCCCTTGCGAGCGCCCTCGGCAACCGCCTTAACTCTGCCGTGATAAAGGTAACCGTGACGGTCGAATACGACCCTCTCGACGCCCTTCGATTTGGCCAATTCGGCGATCTTTGCGCCCACCAGTTCTGCGGCTTCGGTCTTGTTCTTGCCCTTAAGCTCGGTCCGAACGTCGGCCGAGAGGGTGGAAGCGGCGGCGATAGTCCTGCCGGAATCGTCGTCGATCACCTGCGCATAAATATGCCGGATACTCCTGAATACCGCCAGTCTGGGCTGTTCCTCCGTGCCGGAAACATTTTTCCGCACGTGGGTTATCCTTCTTTTATGTCGGTCGATCTTTGTTATTCTGCTCATGACTACCTCGATAAATGGCGTTTAACCTGCGGCTTTACCGGCCTTTATATGCACACGCTCATCGGAATAGCGAATGCCTTTACTTTTATACACGTCCGGAATCTTGAAACTCCGGATTTTTGCGGCCACCTGGCCGACGAGTTGTTTATCCGCGCCCTGAACTTTTATATAGCCGGTTAGCAGTTGGTTCGGCGTTCCGTCCGCCTGGACTTTCCGCTTCGGTGTTTCGGCGATTATCGTAATCCCTTCCGGCGGGTGGAAGAATATCTGATGGCTGTATCCCAGTGCCAATAGAATTCCGCTTCCAATCTGCTCGACCTTATATCCAACCCCGATAATCTCCAGATTCTTCTCGAATCCTTCGCTGACACCTATTAGCATGTTCTTCACAAGAGAACGATTCAAGCCGTGCATCTGACGGGAGCGTTTGGTGTCGTTTATGCGGGATATTACAACGCCGCCGTCCTTTTCCTCAAAACCCACTTCGGGACTGAGAACGTGCGAAAGTTTGCCTTTCGGTCCGGTTACGGTAACCTTTTTCTTCTTGAATTCCACCTTGACACCGTCGGGTATTGTCAGTGGATTATATCCTATCCGGCTCATAATTTGCTCCTTACCAGACGTAACATAAAACCTCTCCGCCGACACCGAGCATCTTGGCCTGCCGATCGGTCAGGACGCCTTTCGATGTGGAGAGAATGGCCACCCCGAGTCCTCCGCGGACTCTGGGAAGCTTGTCGAGTTTCGCATAGACCCTGCGGCCGGGTCTGGATACCCTCTGAATACCCTTAAGGACCGGTTTGCCCTCATTGTATCGAAGATAAACCTTCAATGTCGGGCTTGGTTTGCCCGTAGAAACTATCTTATACCCGCGGATGAATTTCTCTTCTGTGAGAATTCTTGCAAGGTTATGGCGCATCTTGCTCGAGGGCAAGTCTATCGATTTTTTATAGACCATAACCCCGTTACGAATGCGGGTCAACATATCGGCAATAGGATCAGTCATCATAATTGGTGTAACCTCCCAATTCTACCAACTCGCCTTTCTAACTCCCGGGATTTCGCCCTTAAGAGCGAATTCCCTGAAGCAAATTCTGCACAGACCGAAATCGCGCAAATACCCTCTCGAACGACCGCAGCGTTGGCAGCGATTATAGGCCCTTACCTTGAATTTTGGCTTTCTTTTTGCCTTGGCGATTAAACTCTTTCTCGCCATAGAATCACCTCGTAAATCTGGTTTATGTTCTTTTCTTAAACGGAAATCCGAAGGATGAAAGAAGCTCGAAACCCTCTTCGTCCGTTTCCGCCGAAGTTACTATAGTTATATTCAATCCCCGAATCTGCTCGACCTTGTCGTAGTCGATCTCGGGGAAAATAATCTGCTCTGTTATGCCCATCGTGTAGTTGCCCCTGCCGTCGAAAGAGTCCGGATTAAGCCCCCGGAAGTCGCGGATTCTCGGCACGGCGATATTGATAAGCCTGTCGAGGAAATCAAACATTCTGTTGCCGCGCAGAGTTACGGAGGAACCGATGGCCATGCCTTCCCGCAGGTTGAAATTGGCGATGCTCCTGCGAGCCTTACAGACCTTCGTTTTCTGCCCCGTAATAATACTCACTTCTTCGTGGGCGCTTTCGAGCAGCTTTGAATTGCGTGAGGCTGCGCCAACGCCCATGTTCACGACTATTTTCTTCAGCTTTGGAACCTGATTGGGGTTCTTATACTCGAAGCGCTCGACAAGCTTTGGAACAACGTCTTCTTTATAAATATCGATATATCTGGATGCCATATCGACTCCTTAAGCGTCTATCATTTCCCTGCATTTTTTACAGATACGAATTTTACTTCCGTCATCGGTGAACATCATCCCAACGCGCGTTTCGCCGCCGCATTTAGGGCAGATAAGCATTACATTCGAAATGCTGATCGGGGCTTCCCGTTCCTGAATTCCACCCGGATCCGATTGGCTTCGCGGTTTTGTATGACGCTTGATAAAATTCACTCTTTCAACGATTATGCGCCTGCTTTCGGGGAAGACCTTGAGAACTTTTCCCGTTTTCCCCCTGGAATTCCCCGCGATAATTTTAACACTATCGCCTTTTTTTATTCTAACGGAAGATGCTTTACTCTTACCCATTATAACTCCTTAAAGGACCTCCGGCGCAAGTGAGACGATCTTCATAAAATGAAGGTCTCTCAACTCCCTCGCTACCGGCCCGAAAACGCGTGTGCCCCTGGGTTCGTGCTGAGTGTCGATAAGAACGGCGGCGTTATCGTCGAACCGGATACAGGTGCCGTCCGGCCTGCGAATCGCCTTTTTTGTCCGCACGATAACGGCGTGGGTGACCTCGCCCTTTTTCACTGCCGAGCCCGGAATGGCCTCTTTGACCGATATAACAACAATATCGCCCACTTTCGCGGTGCTCCTCTTGGAGCCGTGAATAAGCCCGATAACCTGAACCCTCTTGGCCCCCGAGTTGTCCGCAACATTGAGAATTGTTTCCCGCTGGATCATGATCAGTCCTCCGCGGTCTCGGTCCGCTCTAGTATCTCGATTACCCGCCATCTCTTTGTTTTGGAGATGGGGCTCGACTCCACGACACGAACTTTATCGCCCGTCGAACACTCATTTTTCTCGTCGTGAGCCTTGAGGGTAAGGCGGGTTTTGATTACTTTACCGTAAAGCGGATGCGGGAGCCTTTTTGTGATATTGATCTTGACAGTCTTATCCATCGAGTTCGAGACCACGACTCCTTCGCGTATTTTCTTGTTTTCTTTCATATTCAAGCCTCCATTAACATTGGGCGACAATAAAAAACCCGCATTAAGCGGGGACACACCTTGCTGGTGCGACCCCCGAGTCCAACTGTGCATCATTCGGCTCGGGGGACGAATGACGCTATCGGTTAAATAGCGGTCTTAAGCGACCGCAGTTATTCAATTGTAACAGATCACGCGATCAACATTCCGCCGTCCACCGGGAGCACTATTCCGGTGATATAATCCGAGGCGGACGACGCGAGAAACAGAGCGGCTTGGGCGACGTCTTCGGATTTTCCGGCGACTTTGCCCAGCAAAACCTTATTGAGGAATACTTCCAGAGCCTCCTTCGGCAATCGAGCGGTCATCTCCGTTTCGATTAAGCCGGGGGCTATTGCGTTCACCCTGATGCCGCGGCCGCCAAGCTCTTTTGCGAGCGATTTTGTCAATGCGATAAGGCCGCCTTTAGAAGCGGCGTAATTGACCTGCCCCGCGTTGCCCATTACGCCCACCACGCTCGACATGTTGACAATCTTCCCGTAGCGGCTGCGCATCATAACTCTGGCGGCGGCTTTCGACATAAGGAACGCGCCCTTGAGATTCACGCTTAAAACCAGATCGAAATCTTCCGGTTTCATGCGTATCAGAAGGCCGTCTCTTGTGATTCCCGCGTTGTTGACCAGTATTTCCAAAGAACCAAATTTTTCGACTGCAAACTGGATCGCCCCGCTGGCATCGGATTCCACCGAGACATCCGCGGCAAATTTTTCCGCGCCGAGTTCGGTGGCAAGAACATCGAGAGCCGCTTCGTCCACGTCCACAAGGATCAAGTTCGCGCCTTCTTTGGCGTAAAGCCTCGCGATCTCTTTCCCGATTCCCCGTGCGGCTCCGGTAATCAATGCTGTTTTGCCGTCCAGTGTCTTCATTATAGTATATAGAACACAGCTAATACTTTTCAAATATGGAGCCGATGGGGGTCGAACCCACGGCCTCCAGAGTGCGATTCTGGCGCTCTCCCAATTGAGCTACGGCCCCTTTGATCATTTTATTATGGCCGATAAAACATTGAAGTGCGGCTGTTTCTGTGTGTTAGGCCGGCTTTCCGAAGCCACAATTGAGCTAAAATATATGTCCGTTATCCATTTGTCAAGATTTTTCTGTAAAAAAAGAAAAAAAAAAGAAAAAAAGAAAAATAAATTGAAATCTATTTGACTGGACAAAAGAACGCTCTATATTATGCGTCTTATGTGGGCGATCGGTGAGGTTTGAAAGAGATAGCAAATAGCAAGATGGAGGTTTTTCCTTATAACCCTCACCCGGTTCGACTTTGTCGAACCACCCTCTCCCGAAGGGAGAGGGTGTAAGATATTGATGGACAATATATTATCCTTTTCTCCCCTTCTCCTTTCGGGAGAGGGGGTCGGGGGGTGAGGGGTTTTGACATTTGAGCTTTGACATTTAGACTTCATTGCTTATTGAAACAGATTCAACAATATTTACGCTTTTTTTTAGGAAAATTAGACATTCGTCATTAGTTATTCATTAGGATTTAGGAATTAGGATTTATAATCCTTATAAACCTATAAACATCTATCTTTGTTGATATAAATTGAACTTTTAATCGTCACCAAACCAATAAAAAATGCCTCTGGTTAATCTGGATAATATCACTGTCGATTTTGGAGCCGGTCCGGTTCTCGAAAATATCAGTCTGGGAATCGAGCCGAACGACCGAATAGGCCTTGTCGGCCCGAACGGCGAGGGCAAAACGACTTTGCTCTCCGTTATCTGCGGAGAAATGGAGCCGTATTCCGGCGCGGTCCACAGACAGCGCGGCCTGCGTGTCGGTTTTCTTCATCAGAATCACAGGCTCGGCGGGAAGCTGCCATTGCTCGAGGCGGTTCACGACAGCCATCCGGAAATACCGGAGTTGGCGCAAAAGATGAAGGCGCTTTCCGAGAACGGCCTGAGCGATAAAGACCTGAGCGAGTATAAACAAATCGAAAACCGTTTCTGCCATCTCGACGGCTACGGCTTCGAGGGCCGAATCAAAGCGGTTCTCGGCGGACTCGGGTTTTCGGTCGAGCAATTCGACACGCCGGTCGATAAGCTCTCCGGCGGGGAGCGCAACCGCGCCGCGCTGGCCTGCCTTCTCCTCAGAAAACCCGACCTGCTCCTGATGGACGAACCCACGAACCATATCGACTACGACGGACTTCTCTGGCTGTCGGAATATTTAAAAAAGAGCGACAAGCCATATATCGTCGTTTCGCACGACCGTTATTTTCTCGACGAGATATGCAAGACGATTCTCGAAGTTCGTGGGGCGGAAATTAGCCGGTTCGTGGGGAATTATACCTTATATGAAAGGGAGCGGGCGCGTCTCGACGAGGACCTGCGCAAACGTTTTATCGAGCAGAAAAGCGAAATCCGGCGTGTCGAAGCATTTATCCGAAAGAATATCGCCGGGCAGAAAACCAAACAGGCCCAATCGCGGCGCAAAATGCTGGCGAAAATGGAGCGCTTGCTCCCGCCACCGAATGCCGATTCGATAAGAATGCGTTTCAAGACCACACTGCGCGGCGGCGACGACGTCCTTCGGGTGAAAAATATTTCGGCGATTGTCGGCGGGCGAACGCTTTTTGAAAAGCTCGATTTATTTGTCACACGGGGCGAAAAGATCGGGATCGTGGGGCCGAACGGCTGCGGAAAAACGACGCTCCTGTCGATACTCGCGGGAAGAAGAGCGCCCGATTCCGGAAAGGTTACGACCGGAACCGGAATATCCGTGGGCTACTATTCTCAGGATTTCGCCGATGTGAACGAGTCCAACTCGGCGTTTAAGGAAATCCAGGATTTCGACGGCGCGATGTCCGAGGAGGCGATCCGCAGTTCGCTCGCCCTGTTCTCCCTTCGCGGCGACACCATTTTCCGCCCGCTTTCAACATTCTCCGGCGGCGAGATAGCCCGCGTGGCCCTGCTAAAACTCCTTCTCGATAAGGTCAATCTTCTCCTTCTCGACGAGCCGACGAACCATCTCGATATCCCCTCGCGAATAACGCTCGAGAAGGCGCTCACATCCTATGAGGGCACATTGCTAATTGTCAGTCACGACCGGTATTTCCTCCGCAAGGTTGCCAACAAAATAATCGCTTTTGAACCGAATGGGATAAAAACGTTCGACAGCGGCTTCGAATACTACCTCGAAAGGCGGGAGTATCATCGTTCCGCACAAAGGCCCGTGCCGAAAAGGGTTATCTCGAAAAAAGAAGCCAGAGAGGCTCGCCAATCTCCGATAGCGAATAAGAAGTTCTCTATCAACGTTTTCAAACTCCGGGAGGAATTGGAGAATATCGAGATCGAGGCCCACCGTCTTGAAAGCGAAAGAGAACGCGTGCTGGAGCTGATCCACGATAAAGATATTGCCGACGACTGGAACCGCATGTTCGCGCTTCAGCGGGAATACGACAAACTGTCCGGCCAACTCGAGGAAAGGCTCCACCGTTGGGAAGAGATAGAAAGATTGTTGGAGAGAAGGGGCGATGGGAAGGATTCAATTCAAAATTAGCAATGAGCAATTAGCAATGCAAAATGACCCTGCCACCCACCCTTCCGGGGGAAACCACAGAGGACACAGAGGTAGAAGAGGTTGTAGGGGAAGATTCAATTCAAAATTAGCAATGAGCAATTAGCAATGCAAAATGACCCTGCATGACCGCTCTGGGGGTGGAAGGGAAATGATAATCGATCGTTGTTAAATGTTTATTTCGCGAACTCTTTTTCTATCAATTCGCAGAGGATGTGGATTATAGCGCCGTGCCCCTCCTGAATCCGGGGCGTGTTTGTGGCGTCGATACGGATAGTAATTTCGGAGATTTTCGAAAGTGGAGAATCGCCGGGGCCGGTGAGCGCGACCGTCCGAATGCCCATCTCATTCGCGGCCTCGACCGCCCTTAGAATATTCGAAGATGCCCCACCCGTCGAGATCGCGATAAGCAGATCGCCCTCATTTCCCAAAGCCGACAATTGCCTTGCGAAAATCTCCTCAAAACCGAAATCGTTGGCGATAGCGGTAAGCGCGCTCGTGTCGGTTGTGAGCGCTATCGCGGGAAGCGGCCGCCTATCGACACCCAGACCCAGCCTTCCGATTAGTTCCGCCGCGGCATGCTGAGAATCCGCCGCGCTGCCGCCGTTGCCGGCGAAAAAGATTTTCCCGCCGGATTCGATAACCGAGACAGCGATATTTGCCGCATGAATTATCTCATCCGCCCGCCCGCGGATCGACTCGATAGCTTTCAGGCTGTGATCGATAGCATTTCCCACCGTTCTTTTCGCGTCGCTCATTCCGTCCCCACAATCAGGTCGAAGCTGTGGCGCGGGGGAAGCCCCTCCCGCTCCATTCTAATCGAGTATCCAAGCCCGAACTTTGCGAAACCGGCGTCGAAGCGATAACCGGCGCCGGCGGTAGGCAGGCCGTTGTCGATACCGAGCGCGACCTTCGCGTCGTCGAAAGGCTCCACAGAAACCCCGATATGATACTCGATATCGTCGCTGTTAAAATATGCGATTTCGGCGGCTATTGTCCCCGGCAGAATCTCCGGCGAATAGGCGGCTCCCGCGCGGAAATATCCCGGAAGCTCCTCGTCGCTGTTGCGACCGGAGTCCGAGCCGTAAATGCCCTTCGAATCCCACTGATATTTCATCCCGACATTATGATACGCCACGCCGAACATAAGCTGTTTTTTGAGCAGTTTTAAGTGCGCGCCGAGATCGAAACCGGCGATATATGTTGTCAGGGCGTCGAGCCGGGCCTGAACATACTTGGCGTTCGCGCCGATAGTGAGTTCTTTCGTCACTATCTTGGAAAAGGTCAGGAAGATCGCGTCCTCGCCATAGTCGAGCATCCCGGTATGATTCCCGCTGATATCCCGCCCGTCGATATCTCCGGCGTCGGCATGAACCCATGTCATCGCGACCGCGGCGTCATCGCGAAGATTCCCTGCCGCGCTTGCATAGTAGAACCAGCGGTCGAGCGCGAGCATGGAATATCCCGAAGACCCGCCCCACCCGCGATACATCTGAAGCGAAGCCGGGTTGAACCATCCGGAGTTGGCCTGTCCGCCGGTTGCGGCGCCGGTTCCGCCCATCGCGGTCTGGAGCCATCCGACCGGCATCTTGAGAAATGTGCCGGCGTGCCCGGAGTCGCCAAAGAGCGGCGCGGTGAACACGGCAATTATCGATAAGCATATAATGAAGCGTTTCATATCTGAACCATTCTATTTGATTATCATTAATTTGCCCCAGAACTCGCCGTCGGGGGACGATATGCGATAGAAATAAACTCCGTTGTCGGGATAATCTCCGTCGTCGAGCGCCCCGTCCCATTGGATCCGCGTCTTTTTGTCCGTATAGAATCCGCCGCCTTCGTATATTGTCGTAACCTTCCCCATATCGTAATCGAAAAGCTCGATAGTTGCATCCCCGGCGGAATTCGACGGCTCGAATACGAAGAAACAACCGCCGTGTTTATTCGGCGAGAAGGGGTTTGGATAGACATACACATAGTCGTCGTTTCGGTCGAAACCCGCCTCCACAGAAGCGTCTCCGGGAGCCGGAAACCGCGAGAGAATAAACCAGAAATCGTAATCGAGCGAATCGTGCGATATCGCCAGGCCCTCGGAATAGGTTCCGACCAGAATCGTCCCGCCGCAGTCGGTTACGCTGACAACCTCGTCGACCATTACTTCGATGGGCAGTCCCGTTAGAATATCGGTTCCCTCGATATGGATCGTGTCGGCGGTGTCGTAATCCGCCGGGAACATTCGCGACAGGCCGTGCGCACAAGCCGCCCAGAGCGTGTCGCCGGTGAAACCCATATTCCAGGCGACATAGCCCGTGCCGGTCTGGTTCCAGGTCGTGCCATCGTCCGAAGTATGCGATATAGCGTCGTAATCGACGCCGACACCGGTTGCGCGGGTGCAGGCGAAGACGTGAGCGCAGGAATCGTCGTCCCCATAAAGAAAGTCGATAGAGATTATCCACTCGCCGGAGATATGGCCCGACATATCCGGATCGTCATTCCAGAGAACATTGAAATTGGATATCGAGTCGATCTCGAATGTAACGCTGTCGGTCCAGATTGTATCGAAAACCGCGACCGATTCCGGAATCCAGTGGCCGTATAGGTCGCTCCATTCCCACGCGAAATCGTCGGAGCGCCCCGAAAAAAGGCCTTCGGCGCTGCCCGCCCACACGAGGGGCGGGTCGGAAAAGGTGTCCGCCGCGACCGAGAAAAACCGATGTCGCAAGTCCGTGAAATCGAGCGAATCGTCGCCGTCGATAAGGAGATTTTCCCAACTTTCGCCGCCGTCGGGGGAATATAACAGGCCGCCGTAAAAACATGCCGCATAGACGGCCGTGTCGTCGTCCTCCGGGACGAGCGCGATATCGTAAGCAAGCTGGCCTATCCGGCTGGCGCGGCGGACATCCTGATCGACGAAGCTGTCGATATGCGTGAATGTAAGGCCGCCGTCTTTACTGGCGTAGAAACCGTTTCCCGCCGGAAGATTGCCGTTGGGGTCGGTTGGATCCTCTGCGTCGTAGCTCTCCGCCGCGAAAATCCAATCGCCCAGAACAGCGAGCGCGGAGAAGCCTTTGCCGCCAAGTTTGCTGTCCCATGTGAGGCCGCCGTCGTGCGAAACCGCGATACCGTTGCCGGTGGAAATCCAGATATCGCCATTGGCGGCGTTGTATTCGATATCGCCAATCGCGTTCGACGGTGGAGCGTCTTCATCCGCAGACATCGGAACGGCCTGCATCTCGGGCGTGATACCTTCGGGCAGGCTGAAAATCAGCGGCGTCGCGAGAAGCGCAACTCGAACGAGAATTAATATTAGAATGATGTGTTTCATGTTCACTTTCATTTGAGTGGCCGCGCGTTATTGTCTTATCATGGCGAGTGTTTCCCCGACTATCTCGTCGAGCTTTTCAGGGGTTTCCGCCTCGGCGTTGAGTCGTATGAGCGGTTCCGTATTCGACGGGCGCAGGTTGATCCACCAGCTTCCGCCGTCGACAGTTATCCCGTCGAGATCGTCTATCGGCAGGCCTTTTTTTTCATAATGCTTGCGCACTTTTGCGACAGTTCCCGCGCGGTCTTCGACCTTCGAGTTTATCTCGCCGCTTCGATAGTAATGGTCGATCTCCGCGATAAGTTCCGAGAGGGGTTTGTCGGTTTCGGAGAGCAGTTCGAGACAGACGAGCAGGGCGATAAGCCCGCTGTCCGCGAAATAGTTGTCCCTCAGATAGAAATGCCCCGAATGTTCGCCGCCGAATATTGCGTTCTCGCGTTTCATAAGCGGCTTTATTATCGCGTGTCCGACCCTGCTTCGGATAGCGATCCCGCCCGATTTCTCGATAATCTCCGGGACTGCCCTGCTGCAGATCAAGGCATAGACCACCTTTTCGCCGGGATGCTCGAGCAGAAGACGTTTCGCAACCAGCGCGGTAATCATATCGCCCCCGACAAGGCTGCCTTTCTCGTCGATAAGGAACACCCTGTCCGCGTCGCCGTCGAAAGCCGCGCCGAGATCGATTGTCGGTTCTGCGGCGACTTTTGCGCGAAGCGCTTCGGTGTTTTCCGGCTCGATAGGGCTTGCGAGATGATTCGGGAAAGTGCCGTCAAGCTCGAAAAACATCGGCTTCACAACGATGGGGAGCCTATCGCTAACCGTAGGAAAAGTCTTTCCAGCCATGCCGTTGCCGGCGTCCACCGCGATATGGAACGGCTTGATCTTTTTTATATCGATAAAGCTCAGGCAGTGATCGGCGTATTCTTTGTCGATATTTTTCCGCCGAATAATCCCGATTTTTCCGCCGGAAGGCAGTTTTCCCCTTTTCGCGAATTCCTTTATCTCCGGCAGGCCCGCAGTGCCGGAAAGAGGGATCGCGCCGGACATGCATATCTTGAAGCCGTTATATTCCGGGGGATTGTGGCTCGCGGTAACCATGACCCCGGCCTCCGCGCCGAATTTGCCCACAGCGAAATACAGGCCGTCGGTCGAGACAAGGCCGATATCGACAACGTCCGCGCCGGAAGCGAGTATCCCTTCGGTCAGAGCCTCGAAAAGCGACCCGGTGGACACGCGCATATCGCGGCCCACAAAGACCTCCCGGCAGCCGAGATATTCGACCAATCCGGCTCCGATAAGCCTCGCGACATCCTCGTCGAGTTGATCGGGATATACGCCGCGTATGTCGTAGGCCTTGAAAATCGAATCGTCGAAATTCATATTGAAACCTTCCTGGAATGTAGTGAGTTTAGGGATTCTATAGTTCCCGGCCAATCCATCCTGTTTATAATTTTCAGTCCTTTAGCTCTCTAACTCTCTTTTATATTGCGTCTTTTCTCGTCCTGCCGGGGGGAGTCGCCCAGCCGAGCTTGCGGTGCAGGACATCGTAAAAACTCCGGCGGTGATAATGCACAAAATGTGCCGAAAAAGGGGCTTTGCGAATAACAATCTCGCCCGAATCGGGCATCCCGCGCCCCGGCTGGCCGTCCAGAGAATTCCTCGGAGTCCACTCGCGGTCGCCCTCGTAAATAACCCTGATCTCCTCGTGTGGGCCGACTATCACCGGGCGAATGGACAATGTATAAGGGCTGAGCGCGGTTATCTGGAATGCCTCCATATCCGGCGACATGATCGCCCCTCCCGCGGACATATTATAAGCCGTGCTTCCGGTCGGTGTCGATACTATTACGCCGTCGGCGGAGACCTCCGCAACAAGATAGCCAGAAACAAAGATTTGAAGCTGGATAAGCCGCGGACTCTGTCCCCTGTCCAGAACAAACTCGTTCAGCGCGAAACTCCTGTGGTTGTTCCCCGGCAGATCGACCTCGAGCATCATTCTCGAATCGAGATAGTAATCGCCCTCGATAATGTCGGGAAGCGAGCTTTCGATCTCGTTGGTGTCCAGTTCCGTCAGAAAACCAAGGCGGCCCATGTTTATCCCCAGAACCGGTATCTCCCTCTCGCCGACCATTCTTGCGGTTGTCAGCATTGTGCCGTCGCCGCCGAGCGAGATTACCAGATCGACATCGGGAAGTTTTGCGCGCTCGAAACCCTCGAGCCCCATTGCCCTCGCCGCATCGCGATCGATATGCCATTTCACGCTTAGGCTGTCGAGTATCCCGACAAGCTCACTCGCAACATCGCCCACGCCCTTTTTGTTGATATTACACAAAATCGCAACACTGCGTATTTTTCCCCCGGTGTTTTCCACGATACTCCTTTCTTTGGATTGGAATATACAAAATAATTATGCTCAGTCAAAGAGAATTGTTGCCGGGGCGGCATGGGGCGGCGCACGGTCGGCAAGACCGACAGCGATGTGCTCATAGGCTCCGCCGGATACGGGCTATTTCAACAGTTTTCTTGCAGTTTTGACGCCCTTTTTTAACAGATCGAGGGTGGAAGGAAAATACATACATCCAAGCAAGCAAACAAAATTGCATTTCAACATTCCCATGCGAACATCGATCATTCGTTCGCAGTTCCACAGTTCGGAAAGAGACATCTCTTTTAGATTTCCGACCAATCCGTAATTGCAATACCCAACATTGCCGTTGGGCCGTATCCATAGGTTCTGGAATGCTACCGTGCACGGTGCGGGATTATCGAGTAGATCGAAAGAAAAATACCGCTTTATGGCTCGCAGGTGGTTGGTATCATTCAGGAGCGTTCCCGGATATTGCTTTTCGATCTGTAATACCTTATCGATTACTTCGCCCAGAAGATCGATCCGTTCCGGCGGGATCCACTGCGGGAATTTTTCGTGAGCGATTGCGGCGTCTTTGTGTTTTGTGAGAAAAGCGTATGCGCAGGGGTCGAACGGCTGCAGAAAAATAACATATCCACGCTCGGCCACAAACCTGACAAGTTCCGGGAGTGTGTCGATATTTTCATCGGAGACAACGCTGTTTATCTTAAGATTAATATTTTTCGGCTTGACCCGTTGGAAGATTTCGATGCCTTTGAGTGCGCCATTTTCCCAAATACCTTTGCGGCCGCGAACCCTATCGTGGATTTCACCGATGCCGTCTATCGACAGGGATATGTGACCCACGCCAATGGAATCGTATCTGCGAAGAATATCATCGCTCATCAATAGGCCGTTGGTTCCGAAATGGGTATAGATTCCCCTTTTGCCGGCGGCATCGAGAATTTTAAAAAGCCTTTCGGTATCGAGCAGCGGTTCACCGCCCGATATTCCGAAATTTGGAACGCCTATGTCGGCCATTTCATTTACGATCTCGATCATCCGTTCCGTGGAAATCCAGGATTCGCGTTCTTCGGCCATCGGGATGTGAGTCACATTGCACATCGGGCAATCGAGCATACACTCGGTATGTTGAATCCAATAGACGATTTGCGGAGGTCTTCTCGCGATACCGTCCTTCATGCTTTTCCGCAGCGACGCCTTGCTCACGAGTTTCTCGAACCCTATTCGGGAGTATTTCTTCAGTTTATTGAGCTTCATTTTATTCCGTTAGTTGATAACCATTCGTCATTTTTTCATTATAGTGATATATCTGATTCTCGCAAATAGAAAATGTCGTTTGTTTAGTTCGCCCGGAATTTGGTTGTTAATTGGATTTTGAAATTTTTTCGGCGGGGTTGTGCGTGGTGCTATTACCTATTACCTTTTACCTTCTTCTTAATGTTTACAACTTAATATGCCATAGGAAATTGTAACCGCTTCTTCATTTATTACTTGACATAACAGAAAATATTCATTAGTATCATAATAGTTAGACATTATAATACAGGAGGGGCCATGCGAAAAGCCGCCTTTGTAATAATTTCCGTTGTCATGATTTTTTCACTCGCCTATGCTATGCCCGAGGATGCCGGATTCGGCGTGTATATCGCGCCGATGTTCGCTTCCGGGCATTTCGGCGTATCCGCGACGAACATGCCGGCCTCGATCACGGCCACCACGACCGGCATTTCGGTGAGTCTTAACCCGGTTTCCGTCGATGCCGGAAGAGGATTTTCCTACGGCGGAAAACTCGGTCTCTTTTACCGGCCGGACAACTACGACCGCCGCCACCGTTTCGATCTCGAAGTTCAAGGAGATTTTTTCTCAAACTACTTCGATTTTCAATATATTGAAATCGATGCCGCGATGGTTGAAACGTTCGGTGTCGAAACCTGGGACCTGGACGGTATTGGCCTCGCGGCGAAAATCCGCTGGTCGGCGGAGGTTCAAGAAAGATGGCAGCCTTATGTCCATTTCGGCTACGGCGTGAACCTGCTCAAACTCGAAAAGGCCTCCGGTGTGGGACATGGGTTCAATCTCGGCGCGGGGATGCGAGTTCGACTCTGCAGCAAATACGCGTTCTATTTCGAATATGAGACCTGTCCGATGCGGATGGTAGATTTCACTTTCTCGGATATCGGGGAGGATGTCGGCTCGTTGACCGGAGAACTGGGGGTCGATCCCGGCTACAGTCAGGTTATGGTCGCGTTCGAGTTCCCTATCAACTTCTGTGTCGAATGCGGCAGTTCAAACTATCACAGGTAAATCATGCTGCGAAAATCATTAATATTGCTCGCGCTCGCGGCGATATGTTCGGCGCAATATGCTCAAACCACATGCCCGAACTGCGATAAATACGGCTATCGGGAAGCGGCGATGACGGACGGAAGATTCCATATCGGGATAACCGCCTCGGGGATAATCGGCACGGGGCCTTTCGGAACCGATATTGTCGGCTCGGTTATCGAACAGGGCGGACTGAATACCTATGACATTCAAAATTTCCGCGAAGAACAAGGATTCCTGTGGGGAGGAGAGTTTGGCGGATTCCTCCGACTCCCGAACGGCGAAAGGATCGAGCTTCTGGTGACCTGCGCCAAAACGCGCGCGGGACTTATCGCCAGCTACACCGAACTGCAATCCAGCGACTCCCTCTTCACATACCGGAACGACAGCCTGAACGCCGAAATTATCGAGATAACCCCGAAAATCAGGTTTTCTGCGGCCATGCCCTACGGCCTCGAGCCGTATATAGGCCTCGGGCTTGCGGTCGATATCATGAATTTCACAGAGGTTTATAATGTCGATGGCGTGTTCATCGACCAGAGAGGCGGCGGCTTCTCGACCGCCTTTCAAAAGGAAACGAACCTTTATGCCTACGGGCTTCATCTGCTCCTCGGCACAAAGGTTCGTATTACCAATAATCTTGCGTTCCACCTTGGGGCCGACGGCGTTTTCGCTCCGAATAAAGACCTATCTCTCGGGGAACTGAATAATACCGTAACCCCCCTCGACCGTTACGGCGTCCCCAGAGACCCGGTGGACATCGCTCTTATGCCCAGAGAGCACCGGCTTCGCCTTACCCATGTTACGGTCAGGTTCGGAGTGGAGGTCTCTCTGGACATGGCCAATTTGCGCTGACCAGTCAGTTTTCGCCGAGCCGTTAGTTGTTCTGCGGCGGCGCGGCAAGCCGCATAAGTTTCTGCAGGTTGGGCAGATCAATTTCCTGAATCTCGCCCTCGATCTCGCTTTTTGCGCCTTCCAGACCGTAGCCGGTCAATTCCACAAAGCCCTTTTCGTTATTGCCGTCCTTGACAATATTGCCGGCCTTAACCAGACCGAATAGCGGCACTTCATCCGTTACCCACAGGGAAACGTCGGTGTCGTCGTCGTGGATATCGATTCGGGTTGTCTCGAAAGAACCCGCTTCCACCTCGACTTTAACATTTTTTTTGGTAGTTACGTCCACTTCCGGTTCCTGAACTTCGTCTTCCGATACGGCTGTTTCGGTCCCAAGCGCCGCGGCGGCGGGTATTTTGCGGGCGACATCGCCCCTCCGCTGCATTATCATATAGGAATAGGAATTTTTGTCCATCGGGTCGGGCGCCTCGAATTGCATAATAGACCAGACGCCCTCGTCGTCCACGGTCTTATACTCGAAAATGAAGGGTTCGTCATCTTCTCCGCCGCTCAGCACGGAGAATTTGAAAATACTCTCTTCGCCCTCGGAATCGACTATTTTGTATTCGACCCATGAACCGGCGTTGTAGCTCGGCTGGAGATCCACGCGCTCCGAGATGCTGTTGAAGAGGTCCATCTGCCCGAAAGTGGCCCCGCAAAGGATAATCATAGTTGCAATAACCGTGATATTCTTCATCGATACTCCTTTTTGTGTTTGTTTATCTTACGATTGTTTTTTCCAAAACGACTGTAGATGATAGCAATCTTTTTCAATTATGCAATAGAAATCCGATTATTAAAAAGATAGGGATCGAGGGATCGAGGGGTCGAGGGTTCGAGGGTCGCGCGCCACGCGGCGCCGCGTTCGTGCTCAACGCGCCTTCGGCACGATTCGTTCCCGTGACCGTAAAACCCCCTTAACAAGGGGGTCGGTTCGCAAAGCGAACCGGGGGGATAAAAAAAAAGAGGGCGACCATTCGCACGGTCGCCCCCTATTACCTATTACCTATTACCCATTACCTTCTTACGGCACATCCACCGACGCCGGCTCCGACCAACCCGTAACCTCTTCGCCGTTGCGCGCACGAATCCAGGCATAACAGGTCATCCCGTGAAATATCTCCTCGGTATATTGCACCGGGAACGGCACATTTGTCAA
>DAOWNU010000336.1 GCA_030642425.1 bacterium
CGTCGCGCGAAGATAATCCCGGTAAAATTTATCGTTCCAGCCCTTCAGATCGACATTCGCGGCGTCGATATATTTCGCCAGCTCCCGCAGCGGCTCCTCATTGATATAGCCGCATGTTATATAGAGATTGGAAATCCCGCTGCCGTGCGCCAGCATGGAAGTCTCGATCATATACTCGTAGAAAATCGTCGGTTCGGAGTAAGTGTAGGCTATCGTTTTGGCGTTATTCCTAATTGCCATGGACACGACTTCGATGGGGGACAAGACCTGCGATTTCGAATCCTCGGGCTTTGTTTGCGATAATGTCCAGTTCTGGCAGAAATTGCAGGACAGATTGCACCCGACAGTTGCGATAGATAGGGCCTTTGCGCGCGGCATAAAATGGAAAAGCGGTTTCTTCTCGATAGGGTCGAGATTCACCGCCGCCGGCCGGGCGTAGGTCAGCGCGCGAAGCGTATCATCGACAACGGCCCTGACCCCGCAAATCCCTCTTTCGCCTTCATTCAGGACACATTCGAAGGGGCACAATTGGCACTGAACGCCCCCGCCGGCAAGGGGTTTTGCCCACATCGCGGCCTTCATAGAGAGGCCCCATTTTGCGACCTTTTCGGCGGTAACTTTCGGCGCTCCGGCGAGAAAATCCAGTATGGACGCCGGTGCGAAAGCGACACAGGCCAAAAGCCCCACTAAAATCGTTATGATTAACTTGCTCTTACTCATCCTAATTGGAATATATGTTTGACGATATTAAGCGCAAGCCTTTTTGAAAATTTTTATTGTTTTGGAGTGCGAAGGGTTTAATCGAGCTTTGAATTTGCGAGGCGGTTCTCTAACCTCCCGTTCCTCCTCTATCCGTTGCCGGAAAGAAATGTTTTCTGTTGACTATAAGGCATTTATCGATAAACTATTATCGGGAGAAATCCCGAAAGGAGAAAAAAAATGAGATTTTCAATTGTTATCGAACCCGACGGCGACGGCTACCACGCGAGCGTTCCAGCGCTCCCCGGCTGCGGAACGTGGGCGAAAACGTCCGAAGAAGCGCTTATATATATTAAGGAAGCTATAGAACTCTATCTCGAACCGGAGGAGTTAAGCGTGACGCTTGCCCTGTGAACTTTTCGATTTTCTATTTTATAATAGTCCCGGCGTCTCGCCGGTTTTTTTATGTCAACATCATGCTTTTACGGCTTTTTATGTTTTGAAGTTGCGAGGCGCTCCGATGTGCCGGTCAGCCGTCGGCCTCGCCGACTCGGCTCGCCGCGTCGATATCTTTCAGGCCGCTGCCGGTGATTAGAAGAACGACCGTCGCGTCGCGCGGGATGTAGTCCTTAATCGATAAAAAACCCGCATAGGCCGCTGCCGCCGCAGGTTCCGCGAACAGCCCGGCAGTCGAAGAGAGTTCTTTCTGCGCGGCGAGAATCGCCCCGTCGGAAACCATCGCACAAAGGCCGTCATACTCACCGAGCAATTTTAAGGCATAATAGCCGCACTTCGGGACATCGACCGAAATCGAATCTGCCACCGTGTCCGAATGGACATATTCGCCAAAATCGCCCGCCCCAAACGCGCGGCAAAGGTTCGGGCTGTCGGTCGATTGAACAGCGACGATTGTCGGCATCCTATTTATAAAACCGAACTTGCGCAAGTCGAGAAATCCCCGATAAACGCCCGCGAGAATCACACCGTCGCCGGTCGGGACGAAAACGTAATCCGGCGACCGATTCCCCAGCTGGCGGAATATTTCGAGCGCGACAGTCTTCTTGCCCTCGATAGTCAGCGGGTTGTATGCCGTGTTCCGGCTCAATCCGCCATGCGTGCGCGTAAAATCCAGCGAAAGCTCGAACGCCCGGTCGTAGCTGCCATCGACGGGGATTATCTTTGCGCCATATTGCGAACACTGCACAAGCTTCGCTTTCGGCGCGCCTTTCGGGACAAAAACTGTGATATCGAGGCCCGCCGCCGCGCCGATTCCCGCCATCGAAGAGGCCGCGTTGCCGGTCGAGGCTACCACAATATCGCGGATATTATGTCTCGCCGCGAACGCCGCGATTAGATATGACGCCCTGTCCTTGAATGAGAATGTCGGTTCGCAACTGTCATCTTCAAGATGCAGATTTGGGAATCCGAGTTTTGCCCGCAGTCTCGAAGGTTCCCAGAGCGGCGTGCCCCCGACCGGTATCGGCGGGAAAAATTTTCGCTCGACCGGCAAAAAATCGAAAACGTCCCAATCATCCCGCAATTCGCCCTCGACAACAACTTCGAGAATGCCTCGCAGTGGCCTGCCCGTTTCCTGAGCCTTCGCGCACTCCGGGCAAAGCATAATTTCGGGCGAAATCTCGTATGTGCGGCCACATTCCGTGCATCGATAGTAGAATTCCATAATTACCTTAAATATTGTGAGCTAATTTGATTATATTGGTCATTCTATCTTCCAATTCGGCTATCCGAGTGTCGCAACAGCATGTTCGAGCTTTCCAGATGTTCATCCGAGTTTTGCAAAAAAAAAATGAGGTTCACGGATACTAATCCGGGGCTACCGAATGCTTATCAGAAGGACGAAATTGCACAAAAAAACTTCCGGAATGGTCATCCGAGGCCTCGGATGCGGACATCCAACCCTCGTTTGCGGATATTCAGCCCTCGTTTGTCCATATCTAACCCTCGTTTAATGACCTCCAGCCCTCGTTTGCGAATATATAGGCCTCGTTTGTTGATCTCCAGCCCTCGTTTGCCGATATGCAGGCCTCTTTTATCTTTACACAGGCCTCGTTTAATGACATGCAGCCCTCGTTTGCCCTATATTTGGGTATTTTCACCCATTTTCGACCCGCGGGCGACCACACGGGGTCGCCCCAACGTCGCAATCATCTTTTTCACTTCGTAGGGGTCAACCGCGTTGACCCGTCCTCGAATTAACGCCATCCGTTTTTTCCGCGACGGGCGAATGCCATTCGCCCCTACGTCATTTCAAATAAACCACGCGTTTCGTAATGGATTGGCCGCATTGGTCGCTGAGCTTGTCGAAGCGCGCCCTAACCAGATAAACACCGGAACCGAGGGATTCGTTCGGCGTCCAGACGAATTCGGTTATCGGCGCTCGATTATCGGCGTTCGCTGTTCCACCTCGACCCCTCGACCCCTCGAATCCTCGAACCCTTTTTCCATTTATATCGAATATCTCTATTTGTAGGGGCAATTCATGAA
>DAOWNU010000208.1 GCA_030642425.1 bacterium
CAAAATCCAAATGCCAAATGAAGCTCAAATGACTTAATGTCAAATTACCCCACACCACCTTTGGATTCCGGTCTTCGCCGGAATGACAGGTAAAATGTGGAATGACAGATTAAGTGTGGGACGGGTTTTGACATTTGAGCTTTGGATTTCATTTGACATTTGAGCTTTGACATTTTGATTTATTTTTTTATGAACTGGATTAACTGATATTTACTCTATTATTGCTTTTACGGTAAAAATCAGCGATCTCCAATTGCCGCGCGATTTAAAATTTAAAAACGACCTAAAATTCGTAGCCCATCGAGAGCCTGAAAGACACCGCGATGTATTCGCCCTGATAATCGTATTTGCTATACTCCTCCGGTTCGCCGGGGTCGAGCAGGTTGTGGCCGACAATCGGGATTTCCTTTCCCAACAAATTAAAATAAACTACCGCAGCCGAAACACCCGCCCTCAAATGCTTCGTGATATGCAAATTCAGTCCGCCCACAATTCCGATACCGACTCCGCTTCCCGTTCCGTCGAATTCGATATCATACAGCCCCGAGTCCGCTTCGTCGAGCCGGTATGTTCCCTTCGCATTCACCGTGCCGATAATAATCTGCGGCCCGATATCGACATCGAGCATCCGCGCAATTTCCTGCCGAACTATAACTCCGGCCCCGCCATAAAAAGAATAACCCTCTTCCAACGCGCCGCCGGAGGGCAGATCGACGAATGTCAATTCGAACCGCGCCCGAAAAATAGTGCTCGTGGGTATCTCCAGCGATATGCCGCCCTCGAACGCCGGATAAGTATCTACATTCTCCAGCCAATCGTTGCAGATGGGCAGCGAAGGCGAGCAGTGCAGATAGATTGCCGGGCCGCTCGCAAAAATCCCGCAGGGGGCAAAGAAAAGCAGGGTGATTATTGCTTTCCGCAGCAATTCTTGTATTTTTTCCCGCTTCCGCAGGGACATGGGTCGTTCCTTCCAACTTTTTTGCCCTTGACTATCGGCGTTCCGGCAGGTCGTTTTTTCGGCGCGCCCCTTCGCGATGGCGGGGGAATATTTGAATTTTCGCGTGCAGCGGAACCGGAACCTTCGACAGCGCCGACGCCGTAGCCATCGGCAGACCTATGCGTTTCGCGATAGCCTCCACCGGCCCGGGAAGCTCCCTCCGGCGGGTTGGGAAGCACCTGTGCGCGGAAAAGACGCTCGATAGCGAGGGTATTGATTTTCTCGAGAAGCTCGGTGAACATCTCGAATGCGTCCCGTTTATACTCGATAAGCGGGTCTTTCTGGGCGTATGCGCGAAGGCTTATTCCCTCTTTCAGGCCGTCGAGCGCGTGAAGATGTTCCTTCCATTGCTCGTCGATAGTTCTCAGCAGGACGAATCTCTCGAGCTGGCGCATGACGTCGGAGCCGAGAAGTTTTTCGCGGTTTTCGTAAGCAGCGAAAGCCGCCGCGATAAGATTATCCTCGAGCGTGTCTTGCTTTATTTTAAGTTCCGTCTCCGAATCCGTTTTCAAGACCGTGAGTAAGTTTTTGGAAAAATCGGTTTTTATGCTGTCCCAATCCCAGTCCTGCGAAGGTTTGGATGGGTTGGTATATGTGGTCATAAGCGTGTCGATAAAGTCCCGTATCATCGAGTGGAACTCATCCTTGAGATTTCCGCCGTCGAGAATCGCCTGCCGCCGGTCGTAGATAACCTCGCGCTGTGCGTTGTTGACATCGTCGTATTCGAGCAGGTGTTTTCTGATGCCGAAATTTTGCACCTCGACACGCTTTTGCGCCCTTTCAATCTGTTTTGTGATTAGAGGATGCGTTATCGCCTCGCCCTCTTTCGCCCCGAGCTTGTCCATAATCCCCGCTATCCGGTCGGAGCCGAATAGGCGCATAAGGTCGTCCTCGAGCGAGAGATAGAACCGGCTCGATCCGGGGTCGCCCTGACGCCCGCTTCTGCCGCGAAGCTGACGGTCTATCCGCCGTGAATCGTGCCGCTCGGTGCCGATAATGTGCAATCCGCATGGGGGATATTCACGGCATTTATCGAGCGTCCATTCGCCGCCCGCGACTGGCGTGTCGTTCGGCTCCTTCGAAAGAAGATGGCAGCCTTCGGGGCAGCGGACGACCCCTTTGCCCAGCTTGATATCCGTTCCGCGACCGGCCATATTCGTCGCTATCGTAACAGCCCCCGGCTGTCCGGCCCTCGATACGATCTCCGCCTCTTTCTGATGCTGTTTCGCGTTGAGAACCTGATGCGGTATTCCCCTGCGTTTGAGCATTCGGCTCAACGTCTCCGAGATATCGACATTGACCGTGCCGACCAGAATCGGGCGCTCCCGCTCGTGCCAGTATTCGATTTCGTCGAGAACCGCATTATATTTCTCGCGGCGGGTCATATATATCTCGTCTTCGAAATCGACACGTCGAACCGGACGGTTGGTCGGAATAACCACGACCTCCAGCTTGTATATCTCCCAAAATTCGCCCGCCTCGGTTTCTGCGGTTCCGGTCATGCCCGCGAGTTTATTATACATGCGAAAATAATTTTGCAGTGTGATAGTGGCGACCGTCTGGGTTTCCATCTGGACGTGGACTTTTTCCTTGGCCTCCAGCGCCTGATGAAGGCCGTCGGAATAGCGCCTTCCCGGCATAAGACGCCCCGTAAAGCTATCGACAATTATTACTTTGTTCTCCATTAAAACGTAATCGACGTCCTTCGCGAACAACACGTGCGCCTTCAGAAGCTGGCTGACCGCGTGATTGATGTCCGTTCTTTCAGCATACTCGGTATAGGCCTTTTCCTTCAGTTCGGACCCCTCCTCATCGGACAAACTCTCATTTCCCTCGATTTCCGATATTTGAGAGGTGATATCCGGAAGCTCGAAAAGCTCCGGGTGCACGCTATCGAGAGTCTGCCTACCCTTTTCGGTGAGGCTTATGGAGTTTTCATGCTCGTCCACGGCGAAGAAAAGCCCCTCGTCCAGCTCGTGCATATTCTTGTCGCGCAGCCGGTCCGATTCGATCCTGTGTATGAGCTTCTGGATACCGGGTTCCTTATTCAACTTGAGGAATTTGCTTAGCTTTGGATTGCTTCGCTTCACCTGAAGAAGTTTTTCGCCGGCGAAATATATTTTATCTTTGTCCAACTCGCCGGAATCGTCGAAGAAAGCAGCTTCTTTTAGTTCCCTTTCGGCCTGTTCCATAAGGCGTGTGGAAAGAGAAAGCTGATTTTGCGCGAGGCTGGCCACTTTGGGCTGGTATTTTGCATATTTCTCGTGAATTTTCGAGTCCACCTGGCCGGAGATTATCAGCGGCGTTCGCGCCTCGTCGATAAGCCCGCTGTCAACCTCGTCCACGATAGCGAAATTGTGTTCGAGTTGGACTCTTTCTTCCGAACGGGCGGCGAGATTGTCCCGAAGATAATCGAAACCGAATTCGTTATATGTGCCGTAGGTTATATCCGCGCGATACTGTTCTCTTCGCACTTCAGAGTTCGGACGGATACCGCCGTGAATGCACCCGACGGTCAACCCGAGGAAATTGTATATTTGCCCCATCCATTCGGAGTCCCGGCGGGCGAGATAATCGTTGACAGTAACGAGGTGGACGCCCCGGCCGGTGAGGGCGTTGAGATATATCGGGAACACCGCCGCGAGAGTCTTGCCCTCGCCGGTGGCCATCTCTGCTATTTTGCCCTGATGAAGAACAATCCCGCCGATAATCTGCACGTCGAAAGGGATAACGCCGCGGATTATTTTTCCGTCCTCGAAACGGATTAAGGTGAAACTGCACGTGAGTTCGTGCGACAATTTTTCGGGCAATTCGGCCACATGGCGTCGAGAATATCCGGGAGGCGTGCGCTCCGTCCACTCGAAATCGCCGGGGTCGTATATGTCCGTGACATCGTCGCCCCACATCATTTTCTGATCGGCGGCGAAAAATTCCTCACCCGTTAACCGGTAAGAGACCTCCCGGACGAGCGCGAAGGCTTCGGGCATAATCTCTTCCAGTATTTCCCGATAAGCCTTGTTTAGGTCCTTTTCCAGCTTTTCCCTGAGCAGTTCGACATCCAGACGGCGTTCTTCGCCGAGTTCGTCGGAAAGGTCGGCGATAATACTGTCGAGTTCGCCGTGAATATCCGCGGTGTATTCCGATATTCGGTCCCGGAAAGTGGCCGATTTTGCCTTTAGCTCGTCGTCCGTGAGTAATTCGAGATCGTCTTCCCGCTCGATAACCATATCGACGATAGGCATAACAAGTTTCAATTGCCTATCGCTGGAGGAACCGAAAACCTTTTTTAGAACGTTTCCAAACATGATTTTGCCCGGTTTGTTATGGATTACATTTATAATGCATCATGCACAGTATCTCTTATTCAACAAAGTAACTAAATAATATATTCCAGAAATATTAGAAGTCAAGGACGCATTCCAGAAGTGGTATTGAGATTGCTGATTTTTGCCGAAAAGCAGTAGTAGAGTAAATATTAAAAATCAAACATCAAATATTAAAATTACAAATCAAAAATCAAAATTGTTCCTTGCTGCGATGATTAACGTCCTTTCTCCCCCCAACCCATCGACGCGGAGCGTCGCCCAAAACGTTACACCGCAGAGCGGAGTAACGAGAGAA
>DAOWNU010000402.1 GCA_030642425.1 bacterium
GCCGTTTTCATTCGATATCGTAATACGGTTGTCGTTTTTCACTCCAATTTTTCCGGCGAGTCCGGGAGAGAGCATTGCCGAGTCGATCTCATTATCCGCGCGCAGGTTCGGGAAATCGAGCAGGCGCGTGTAGCGGCCGTCGGCGTGATGATAAACATGCCCGTGGCCTATACCTATTATATTATCATTCGGGACGACGCCGGTTGAAAAAGGCGATTCTTCCGGCTGCTCGAAATTAAGAACGAGTTCGCGCAACCCGGCCGGGACGGGGATTTCGCCGCCGAACAGGAAGTCCATCACCACCCCGACGCTTGAAACGCCGGGCGCGGGCATGGCTTCGGTAAGTTCGATAATATCTCCCTCCGTGGACAGCAGGGAGCCGGTTTTCTCAAAAAGGAAGCTTGTTGGGATAAAGTGAGAAGCCTTGTCGAAGCCGTCGGTGGGAAGCTGGCCGGTCATGGCGAAAATTTCCGGGATTTTCGCTCCGGTCAACGCCGCCGTAGGATCGCAATCGAGCGCCAGCACGGCGTCGAGTTTGCCGTCGTAGAGAGCTTTATAGGCCCCGGCGATATCGCAGCCCGAGTTGGCGAGAATCCGGTAGATGCCCCTGCTGTTCGATCCGATTGTGAGAACTCCGAACGAGAATTTAACTATTTCTGCTAGTTTCTTCGCGGCCTTTGCTACTGCGAACGGGTCCGCGAAATGCCAGCCGGGGGCGAATATGATATTGCCCTTTCCGTCGGCGCCCTTCAGTGCGGAAACCGCCCACGCGAAATCTTCCGGCTCGATCCCAAGCTCGTTCAGCGGGAGTTCCTCGACCGCTTTGCCGCCGACAGCTTCGATAAGAAGTTCGAGAAGCGCGGTGGCCTTTCCGATAGGCGGTGTAAGCTCCGGGTGCCCGAACCAGCCGGTGCGGCTTTTCACTGTATCGATAACGACGGCGGTATGGTTCCTGCCGAGCAGTTTGGCATCGTGAACGAGCCGCGTTATGGTCGGCGATTGCGTGAAGGCGTCGCCGATAATGATATTGGTAACGGCGTGGGCAACCAAATCGAAATTTATATTGCTATCGAAGCCGCCCAACGCGACATCTTCCGCCGGCAGCGGCGCGACCTTTTTTATTCCAAACTTTTCGGCGAGAGCGACCGCTTTGGCCGCCTCCTCGAGAGTCAGCGAGGCGTCGAGAAAGAGGGCGATTCTCTCGCCGGAAAGCCCGCTTAATATGGCCGCGAGGTCTGTCGCGCAAACCTCTGCGGACATATAATCCCAGGCCTTGCGCGCGCGGAATTTTCTCTTTCTGTGAATTGCGAGTTCGCCGCAGAAATTGCCCCGACCGCACAATCCCCTGAGTTGATCGGGATCGAACTCGAGGGAATAGGCCGAATTCTCTCCGAACGTCGGCGTCTCTTTCGGTGGGGACTCACTCAGGATGAACGAATCCTGCATCGAGCAGAATATACACCTGCTTTTTATGTTGGTCATCGCTTAGCCCTCGTTATATAATCGACATACAACATTATCAACCAAAAACATTAGGATAGTTCATTATCTCGCCGTAACACATATCCGGGCCGTCCTTGCAAATGTAATACGGCCCGATATTGCAGCGGTGGCACTTGCCCAAACCGCAGCTCATTCTCCGGTTCATCGAGAGATATATATGATATGGGTCGAACCCCTTTTCGAGCAGTTTCAGAGTGACGAACTTCAGCATTATATCTGGGCCGCAGCTTATCACATAAGTGTCCGCGATATCCAGATCGAGGTCTTCGAGCAGAACCGTAACAACGCCCACCCTGCCTGTCCAACCGGGGGAATCCCTGTCGATAGTCAGTGTGACGTCGGTATGCGGCCTCTTCGCCCATTCGTCGAACTCGTCGGTGAAACAGAAATCGCCGGGAGAGCGCGCGCCGAACTTGATAGATACCCGTTTGAAATCGTCGATTCTCTGGAAAAGGCCGTATATTCCGGCCCTCATCGGGGCGAGTCCGACGCCCCCACCGACCACGAGAACGTTGTGCCCTTTGAATTTGTCGAAGGGATAACCTTCCCCGAACGGCCCGCGGATCCCGACGAGATCGCCTTCCTTAATATTATCGTGAAGGTTGTCCGTAACCCTTCCCGCGCGAAGAATCGTTATATCGAGTTCGTCGCACGTTCCCGGTTCCGAGGACGGCGTGAACGGCGCCTCGCCGATACCGGGGATCGTCAACTGGACGAACTGTCCCGCCCGGAATGTCATCTGCTCGGAGAGCTTGAAGCGCCAGGTTTTGATAGTGGACGTTTCCGCGATAACCCTGATAACTTCGGCCTCGACGGGATAGTATATATTTTTAATCTGTTCCGACATTGTCGTCTCCAATCCTTACGACCCGCTGGGGTCCTGTCCGGGAGGTGGTGAAGGAGCGGGGAACATCTGCGAGACATCGGAAACGGACAGGTCTCTCAGCGTTGCCCGCATGTCGATTCGGCCCATGCAGTTTTCGATACAGCGTCCGCAGCCGGTGCATGACGGCCAGCCGTCGTAGCGCCAGGGGTAATGGAAAAATTTGTGATTGTATCGATGCATAAACCTCAGCGCCATACGTCCCCGCGGGTTCGACATGCCCGCCATACGCGAGAAACCGGAAAGCTGGCAAC
>DAOWNU010000037.1 GCA_030642425.1 bacterium
CGCGAGAGTGTCAACCCAAGGCCCGTCCCGTTCGACTTGCTCGTGATAAAAGGCTCAAAAATCCTGTCGAGCGTGTTTTTATCCATCCCGATCCCCGTGTCCGCGATCTTAAGCTCTATCGAACCGCCCCCGCACAGTGTGGCGATTTTCAAGCTGCCGCCGTCCGGCATGGCCTCTATCGCGTTCAACAATAAATTCAATAGCGCTCTCGGAAATTATTACCCGTGCGTCGTCCTCGATATTCATCGCAATCTCCACGCCGCTTTTCTCCGCCCTTTTTCGCAGCCTTTCGAGAATATCCGAAGCTATCAGGCCGAGAAATATCGGGCCGGTATCTCCCACCGCCGGTCTGGCGAACGACAGATAGCCCGAGAGTATATTATCGATCCTTGCGACCTCATCCTCGATAAATCCGATAAGCTCCGTTCGCTTTTTCTCGTTAGCAGTGGTCAGCATCTCCGCAGATCCCTTGATTATTGCAAGGGGATTCCGGACTTCGTGGGCCATCCCGGCGGCCATCTCGCCGATAGAGGACAACGCCGAGGCCCGAACCAGCCCTTTTTCCATGCGGTTGAGTTCTACCGCCGCAGAAAGCATAAGCCCCCCGACCGCAATTGCGACGATAAGCGACAGGAAGAAGAACAGAAACAGGCTTCGCTTGAAAGTTGAAAGCACGCCGTAATATTCCGCGCCGGCCTCCAGCCCGAGAATCCAGCCGATTTCGCCCAACTCGTCGAAAACCGGGGAGTAGGCTCCGCGAAGATAGCTTCCGCCGCTTTCGTAAAGCTGTGTGTATGAGGGTATGCCGGAAAGCGCCGAGTTGAACGCGTCCCTGTCGATTCCAAGATAGTAAAAATACTCGCCCTTTTCGTAGCCGCCGCCGGAAGAATAAAGCACGCCGCCCGTAGTGTCGAGTAATGTGATAGATATGAGCTTGCCGGATTCGCGGAACTCGTCGAGGGTTCCGGTCAACAGCCTTCCGGAAAGCCCCTCCGGATTTGCGGAATAGGAGCGTATCTTGCCCGGCCGGAGTCCACCGGCTATTGTCGATGCGCCGAAGGCCTGAGTTTCCCCAATCCTCTCGGAGACGAGCGATTCAACCTTTTTAAATAGGAAAAAATTCCCGAGATTGAACAAAAATAATATAACAACCAGAGCCAGCGCAGTCCACTTGACCAGAGTCCCAAGCATACTGGCATGTAGTTTTCGGTGAGTTAAGGGCATGTTTAATGATTATTAGAAATAATTTCTTGTTCCAACGGTCTCCGTTGGAACATCTTCTCGACGCTCTGCGTCGTCTTATCCTCCCCCCCCATCGACGCGGAGCGTCCCCAAAACGTTACACCGCGGAGCGGAGTAACGAGAGAATAGGGATCAAGGATTCAAGGATTCGAGGGCTCAAGTGTTTTTGTATTTCCCTTCTGTCATTTCGAGCGTAGCGAGAAATCTTTCCGCTTATTGAAATGACAAAATATCTTACTTTTTATCGATTTCTGACGAGTCGCCACCGCTTTCCGAAAGTTTTTTAGGCCTTCCGACGAACCGAAGAGGCCTTCCTACGGTTTTTGATGACCTTCCGAGGATTCGCCACCGCTTTCCGAAGGTTTTTTAGGCCTTCCGACGAATCGAAGAGGCCTTCCGACGGTTTTCGATAGCCTTCCGAAGATTTTTTAGACCTTCCGACGGGGAAAAGAGGCCTCCCGACGGGAAGAACAGGCCTCCAAACGGCTTAACCACGGCCTTTCTGCAATTCCAGTCATATTTTACAAAGATCGACAAAACCTGTCATTCCGGCCTCGACCCGGAATCTATTGGGTGGTGTGGTGGGGCACTTTTGCATTGCTAATTGCTCATTGCTAATTTTGCAATGAATCTTCCCTTTTGCCTTTCATTTCCCCCGAAGCTGCACGAGCTTCCGATGTATTTCGGCGTAATCCCGGGCCGCCGGAGCGAGATGCAAGTATTCCTCGAGCATCTCGACAGACATATCGAAATCGCCCCGCTGATAATAGGCGGTGGCTAGATTCGAATACGCCACGGGGAAAAGCGGGTTAAGCTCCCTTGCAACAGTAAGTTCCGCGATAGCGTCGTCGAACATGCCCATAAAGAAATAAACTCCGCCCAAATCGTTATGGAACAGCGGATTATCGGGCGTTAGTTCGATACACTTCTTGAAATATTCCGCGGATTTGTCGTATTCGCTTCGCTTGAAAGCCACCCAGCCAAGACCGAAAAACCCCCAGGGGCTTTCCTCGTCGAGTTCGAGCGCGCGCGTATAGACCGCCTCCTGTTTTTCGAGTTCTCCCAGCAGGCGGCCGTAAAGGAAATGGAATTTGGGGTCGCTCTGGTTCTGCTTGAGAAGGCGGTCATATTCATTGATCAGCTCGGCTGCGGTGATTTCCCCGGCGCGCAAAAACTGATAAAAGATATGTGCCTCGACGAACTGCGGGTATTTTTCAAGGGCGATAAGTATCTCGCTTTTTGCCTTGCCCGGCCTTCCCTCCCGAAAATATGCCCGGCTCGACTCAAAAAAAGGCTTCGCTTCGAGAAGCTGTTTCTCCTGCTTGCTTGTCCAGCAGCCGGACATCAAAAACGGCAAAGCCAGAATAATCAGCAGGATTATCGATCCGCTTATCCTTGAATATTTAATAACTCGTTTCATTCGCACATCTTACCCTTCAATTCGGGGTGAATAAAGAAAAACTCGTTTTTTTCCTGCTCCGTTGGCAGATACTGCTTGATATAGTCCATTTTCATTTTCGCGACCGTAGCCCATTTTTCGCAATCGGCGCGCCTTGCCTTTCGATAAATCTCATAGCAGCATTCGAATTTCAGCTTGTCCCTTATGCCTATTCCCTCCTCCGGCACCTCGACCCTGACGCGCCCGACACAGATATTGCCCTCGACAACAATTGCCTCGCAACTGTTCGGGTCTATCCTTCTCGCCTTCGAGAGATATTTGTTTGCGTTGCCGTATTGATTCATATCGACATAAGTGTTTGACATATCCAACAGCAATGTGATGTTATCTGGCTCACGGCGTTCCGCCTCCGCGAAAACCGCCACGGCATCGGTGTATTTTTTGTTTGCGGCGTGGACGAGGCCCATATATTGATAGCCTTTGGCGTCCTCCGGGTTCGCCTCGATATATTTATCCAGTGTTACGACCGCGTTTTCATAGTCGCCGGTGTTCGCCAGCGCGCGCCCCAGATTGAGAATATAGATGGAATTATTCGGGTCTATCCGATGCAGGTTTCCATAAGATTTTCGGACTCCTTCCCAGTTGCCCCTGACCATATATAGCTCCGAAAGCCTTTCCCAGTTTTCGACGCTGTTCGAGTCCACACAGCACGAATAATCGAACCATGTAATTGCGGAGTCGAGTTTGGCACGGGCGAGATATATTCTGGCTATCTGGGATGGCGAGAATGAGTCTGTGGAATCGAGCGAAGATGCCGTGATGTATCTTGAAAGGGCGTTATCGAGAAACTCCTGCTGTTTATCCGGGTTGTCGGCTGCCCTCTGCTGATAAATCAGCGCCAGGCCCCTATGCAAATATCCCGCTTCGGGAAATTTGGTCAGGCCCTCTGTATAAACGGCCTCCGCGCTGTCCGGATGTCCGAGGCGGAGGTAAGAATCCGCGAGATATTTCCAGCCGCGTTCCTCTTCGGGGTCGAGTTCTTCGATAATTCGTCTGAAATACGGTATCGCGTCTCGATACTGGCTGTTTTTGTAGTATTCCAGGCCCAGAGAGAGGGCTTTTTTCATCTCGTATTCCAGTGAATCCTTTCTCGCCTGTTCCGCTATAGCCTCCTGGGCGGCAAGTTCGTCCGGCGACGGCCCTTTGGAACCACAAAACACAACAGAAGACAAAACTACCATAAAGATGAGGATTGCTGAAAAAGTTCTCATTACGCATCTCCCGTGTTTTAAAATCAATTATTCAACCTTTTAATATATTCCCCTGTCGAAGTATGTCAACTTCAAAATGTCGGGATTTATATGATTATAGTATCCTTCACAAAGAACGAATTACCGTCGTGCGAGTGAAAAAGGCATAAGTGGTTTAAACCACTTCCCATGGAAGCCCTTTATGGTTATTGATAAATTATCTTATAAAAGGTCGAGCGTCTCGCTCGACATGAGGTCCCTGAGCCTGTCGAAGGGGAAATGCACGGCAAGACGCCGTGCCTATTAAGGTTTGAGGATTTATAAACTTCGGAAAAACGGTTTTTTCACGAGTCGAATGTATAAATTAAATAATCAATAAAGGTCTTTAACAAAAGTGAAATAGCAATTGAAGATTGATAAAAACGTTGAACTCGACTTTTTTAGGAAAAAACGTCAAGATCCAAAATCCTAATGAAATCCTCTTTTCCCGTCATTCCGGACTCGATCCAGAATCCAGCGGTGTGGGGCAATTAGACATTCGACATTCGACATTAGAGCTTCATTAGGATTTAGTGCTTCGATATTAGGATTTTTCCAATCGGCCCCACGGGATTTTCGGGCTTTCTCTGAAAACTATCTCCGACAGCGATTTGCGTTTCGGCTCCCTGATTTCGAGCTGCCTTTCGGGCCAACCGACCGCGAGCAGAGCTACCGACTCCCATTTCCCGGGCAGATCGAGCAGTTTCTTCAACTTTTTTGGCGAAACCCAACCCATCCAACAAACCCCAAAACCAATTTTCGCGGCGGCGAGCACGATATGCTCCGTGGCGATAGTAACGTCCATGAACGCCAGGTCCGCCGGAACAAATCTTTTGACCGCTTTATGATAGATGGCCTTTGGTTCGGCGCAGCAGACAATCACGCATGGGGCCTTTGCGATAAAGCTTATCGCCATCGAGGTTCCAAATGGCGCGGTCTTCGACAGCCTCTCGATAGTCTCGCTGTCCCGGACGATTATAAAACGCCAGGGCTGTGTATTATTGCTGCTCGGCGCGACCCGAGCGGCATCGAGAATAATCTCGATTTCCTCGTCGGCGACCGACCGGCCCGAGTATTTTCGCACGCTCCGGCGCATCGAGAGGATTTCTTCGAATGTAGGATTTCCTTCAGTATCCATGTTCATCTCCTCGCATGTGTGAATAAACTGAGTAATCTCTCCCCCATGCTTGAAAAACAAATCTGGCATTTAACACAAAATATATTGACAAACGACGTTCAGGACAATAGTTTTCAATAACATAATTTATGGAGGTAATATGAGAAAAATAATTATTACATCGCTGTTAATCGTTTGTCTTTCGGGCGTCGCTCTTTCGCAGATGCAGCAATATCCCGATCTCGGCCTGAAAAAAATCGGGGTAAAGGCCGGTCCCGCGATACCGGACAGCCCTTTCAGGGTGGGAATCGCATTCGGTATAACCGGGGATATTGGCAGGCTGCACGAGCTTCTCGGACTCGAAACTACGGTGGAATATAACCGTATCACGAAGAAGGAGAACGAGATATACACGCGCGCCCAATCGGACGTCTGCGGCATTCTCACGCTTAAAATCCTGCCGAAGGCGCCGAGCATACCATTTCAACCGTATATCGGCGGTGGCATCGGGTTTCATTATTATTTCTTCACCGTCGATGAGAATTTCGACCAGCCGGAACCGGCGGAATACCGCCTGGAGCTTCATATCGCTATCGGCGCCACGATGAACCTTACCGAGGGCATCGACGGCGTGTTCACTTTCAAGATAAATCTATCCGATATTTCGACCTACAACCCCTATATAGGCGTGATGTTCGATATGTAACTTATTATCTTTCTTCATGTTAAAAAAAAAGGGTTGCCTTTTGGCCGCCCTTTTCTTATATTATAGTGGTAAGTTTTTTAAAAACCGGAATTATCGATATGACTTTTAGAAAATGCAGCCTATATATATTGGTGTTTTTCCTTATCCCTGCATGTCTTTATGCCGTGCCCTACGACCTTCTTCTGACAAACGACTTCGATTTCTCCGCGGGCGTTTTCAACAATATCGAGATGGTTCCCGATCCCGCATATCCCGACGCCGCGCTTATCCTGACCGAATTCGACACGATCAATGTCCTGCAAATAGTCCCCGACACGGAACATTGCCTCGATTGTTTTTATATAATTGTCGATTCACTCGCGCCCTATGGCGAACCGCCCCTTCAATTTCTAATCGAGATTACAACGCTCGAACGATGGAACGACATCTCCAGCCTGACCAACGATTTCGAGGTCGCGGATCCGTCCGATCTCGGCGGCGGCGTCTATGACCGCGACCTGATGTTCTACGATATTATATTTTTCGGGATCGCCAACGGCTACGGCGGAAGAGGCAACGACCTCGACAACAGCGGCAGGCAGCGTGTCCGGGATTTTGCCGGACGCGGCAAGGGCGTTATCCTCACACACGACACTATCGCCAAACGCGAGGGCTGGCGATGGTATACTCCACTTTGCAGTTCTACGTCCGACTTTGAACACAGCCGTTTCAACTCCCTGACCGATGTTACCGGGCTTGGCTCCGAATGGGTGGACTGCTACGCCCCCGATCCCGATAACCTATATTATCACGTTCGGAAAGACATCTCGGCCCCCGATTCCCCTATCCTTCACGCGCCCTTCAATCTGCCGGACACATTCTCGATAACCGCCTGCCACGAGTTCGGCGAGACCTATTCCGACGGCCAGATATGGTTCACCAGCGACGACGGCCGGATATTCATGCACACTTACCATTCCACGGACTACGGCAGTTACGCGGCCTATTTTTCCACGGGGCATTTTGCGGAGGAATTTGTTCTCGATTGGAGACCCGACGCGTGGGAGGGCAAGGCGATGATCAACTCCATGTATTACGCCTATTTCGGCGGGCGCGGTTCAGGGGTCTATGAAAGCGATATCTTCACCGCGCTTTGCCCCGGCGAGCTTACGGGTTTCGATATGGTCGTCGATACGACCGGCGACGCGAATATCACTATCGAGCTTGCCTCTTCGCCCGACGGCTTTGTCTGGACGGAATATTACACCGTTTCCCCCGGAGCGCCGATACCGGCGATGCTGACTACGGGGCCGTATTACAAATACAGAATTTTTATGGAGCGCGGAATCCACGGCGAACGTCCGAAGCTCCATCAGATAACATGGCATTTCGAGCTTCCCGCGCCGGAAATGGAGCTTGTTATGCCGCCTCTGGGAGCTTTCTACTCGTGTAGCTGCGGCGTCGTTTTGTGGGATGTCCACTCCGAAAGCGGAATCGATCTTTCCACCGCCTCGATAGAGGTGAATTCTTCGATATACGGCCATACATTCTGCGACTGGCATCCGGTCGATTCCACGTTCGAGTTTCTCGGAATCCCCGGCTGCTGGACACACGGCGAAACCTATAGCGGCTCGATTCTCGCGCTCACGGGCGAAACCGGCTGCAGCAGGCTCGGCGACACGACGTTCAATTTCGTTGCCGATCTCCGACCGCCGACAATAACCGATCTTCATCCCGCGCCGGACACGATAATCGCCGATATGCACCCGGTTCTCCGCGTGACAGTCCACGACAGCACCTCCGACGAACTGCCCTCGACCTTTTACTGGATTGTGGACGACGACACAGTGCGCTTCGGCGAACCCGGACTGAGCTGGAACGGGACAACCGGCGAGCTTATCCTGAGCACGTTTATGGCCGGGATCGACATGATCGACACGACGCTGATATGTGTGGGCGCGGGCGATATCGCAATCGGATGCGGGCCGAACGTGGCCGAGACCTGTTTCACGGTAATCGTCGATACGGCCGGGCCTCTGGCGGAGATGATCTCGCCGGAAACCGGATATCTTTCTTGCGATAGCCTTCGCGCGATTTTTATCCTTTCAGATCAGGCCGGCATATACTACCCGTCGATAGTAATTTCGGTCGGGACGTCGAGTTTTACATATGCCGACGGAATGACGGTCCACGGCGACACGCTATTTCTGCATCCCGATATGCCAGTCCACGACGGCGACACGTTGACTTTAATTTTCACGACTTTCGAGGACATCCTCGGCAACGACGGCTCCGGACAGAGTTTTCAAATAATTGTCGATCAATCGCCGCCGGTGGTCTTCGACGCCGTTCCGGTGAACGGCGGCTATGTTGGGGTCTCCAATCCGAGCGTGAGCTTTCGGATTATGGACGGTATCAGCGGCCTAAACGAGGGCTTGATTCGGATCACGGTCGATGGCGTCGAATACTCTCTTGCTGACGGTCTTTGGGACGGCGAGGAGCTTATTCTCGACGGCGGCGCATTGGGCTGGGCATTCGAGCACGACGATTCCATTGTCGTTTGTGTCGATGCGCAGGACAACGCCTCCGGCTGCGGCCCCAACGAATTGGACACATGCTGGTTTTTCAATGTCAACCTGCGTGGCCCGGAATGTGTCCCGCTCGAGCCGCTCGACGGCTGGTCGGTGGGCTGCGACAGCTTCCATATCCGGTTTTTTCTCGCCGATCCCAACGGTGTCGCGCATTCGACTATCGCTTTCACGATAAACGGCGAATCATATACAGCCGCCAGCCCGGAAGTTACTCTTTTCGGCGACACGATAGATTTTCTCTCCTCGTCCCCATGGAGCCACGGCGACATTGTGCACGTCGTTGTTACCTCCGCCGAGGACAGCCTCGGGAACGCTCTCGAAGTTCCCTGCGCTTATATATTCTCCGTCGATCTTGCCGCGCCCGTTATTGTCCCGCTGACACCGTTAAACTTCGATGTTGTCGATACGACACAGCCTTTGATTGCCGCATCGATAACCGACGATTCCGGAATTCTCACCGACAGCCTCGTGGTCTGCGCGGGCGGAGAATGCTGGGGCTACGACTCGCTTCCGCCGGGGCTTATATGGTCTGGCGACAGCCTAATCCTCGATCCTGTGGCGGCTGGATATTTCTTCACCGGCGATTCGGTCGTTGTTACGATATACGCCTGCGACAGCACACAGCTTTGCGGCCCGAACTGCGCGGATACTTCGTGGGTGTTTTATATCGACAACCTCGGCCCGCGCGCATTCCTTATCGAGCCGGACTCGGGGACTTTTTCGAGCTGCAGCCTGCAGGTTTTCAGTGTGAGGGTCGTCGATCCCTCCGGGCTGATAATGGATTCTCTGGAGATACTGGTGAACGGCGCGTCCGTGAGATGGCCCGACTCCCGGCTCGAATACATTGGCGACACGCTGATCTACACACCCTCGACGCCATTCGATCACCTCGAAATAGTAACATTCATGCTTCAGGCCGCCTACGATTCGGTCGGAAATCCGCTTCAGGATACGATTTATACATCGGTTACTATCGACCTTCTCCCGCCGGAGATCGAGATTATTTCGCCGCTTCCCGGCGCCGACGATGTTCTCCCCCTCGACAACGTGTTCGCGGTTATTTCCGACGACGGATGCGGATTGGATTTGGACGAGTTGGAATTTTATGCCGACGGCTATTTTATTCCACCCGGCTCCGGCCTCGGCTGGTCCGGCGATACGCTGATATACGATCCACTCGTGGCGGGCCTGCATTTTCCGGAGGGCGAGACGGTTTTCGTTCATATAATAGTATTCGACTGCGCCGGTTATTGCCCGCCGAACAAGCTCGATACGACGTGGCGGTTTTTCGTTCCCGACGACGACACGATCCCGCCCGTCTGGATCGACTTTTCTCCCGCGCTCTGGCTCGAAGATTCCCTGTTTTATGTATCGTGCCGTGTCTTCGACAGCTCGGGCATATATGCGGCGGCTCCGCCGGACACGCAAGCGCCTTTTATTTCGTGGGATATCGACGGCGAATTGACCCTGAACTGCGACACCGCTTATCTCGATTTCGATTCTGCCGCTGCGGAAACGGTCTTTTTCACAACCGCGACGCCGCTTTCTTCGAGCGACGC
>DAOWNU010000055.1 GCA_030642425.1 bacterium
CCCGGCGGCGTCGCCGCGAAGGAACTTGTTTTCATCCTCTTCGACTATCTTATAAACTTTCACCATATCCTTTTCTTTCTTCGAGACCCAGTCCGAAGGGAATTCGCCGGCGATATCGGACTCGAAATCCAGCGAAACAAGCGGCTGCGCGGCGCAAATCCCCGCGAAGGCCATGAGACAACAGATTGTTAGTCTTCTCATATTCACTCCCTATTTCTGAGTATGTCCCTAATCGCAATCTCTATCTGCGACAGGCGGCGTTTGATCAGTGCGAGCTGTGCGTGATAGGCCTTTTTCAGATGCTCCTCGGAGACATCGCCGAACTCCTCCCTTATTATAGCCATCCCGTTCTCGCAGTTCGCGGCGGTCTCGTTATCTTCACGGGCGAGGGCCGAATCGCGCTGTTTCCGGAGTGATTTCAGCTTGAAATACGGATGCCCGGCCAGTAGCTCCTCTTCTTTTGCGAGCAGCGCGGTCCTTTCCAAATCGAGTTCTTTGTAGCGCTTTTCGGATATCTCTTCGGCGGCTTTTGCAATTGCCAGTTTCTTCCTTGAAAGTTTGCCGAAAACGATCACTACAATAAAGGCAACAACGAGAAGACCCACGATTATATAGATAACACTCATTTTCATTACCACCTTTTGTCCGCTGCAAAATAATACTTATCATAACGAAAGCAAGGGATATGCCATCGTCGAACGAAGATTAAATTCAAAATTAACAATCTCAATTAGACCATATTTCATATTTGTCAAAAAAAAAAAAAAAGTCCTTGACATTTACACTATCTATCCTTTTCTTTATACTTACAGGATAAGGGGCATTAGATTAAAAATCCTGTGGAATATTAATAGAGTGCTTTTATCAATGTTTTTTTGAGGGGATTTATCTCCTGAACTGCAGTTCAATGGGGTTGCAACTCTAACCGAAGGAGGATTTGTAAAATGAAGAAAATGTTACTAATTGTCGCGATATTCGCCCTTATGGCGGGTCTCGCTACAGCACAAGAAACCTATGTGGACTGGACGAGCGCTGGAGAAAGTATGGTTGATTACTCCGGAAGCGCCGACCATGAAGGTTCTATTGGAACTAATGTGGCGTATGTCTATGCTCGTTTCAGGCTGCTTGGCCCGAAATGGAACGTTACATGTTCTGGATCTGCATCCATCGACACTTGGCAGCTGGAAGACATCCTGCCCGGTCAGCGCGGCTGGATGAGAACTCCGTTCGATATCGAGAATACGGGCGGTGTGACGCTCGACCTCGGAACGACGGCCGTTGAGTATTCCGGAACTGGTCCGGATATTACTCATGTAGAATGGTTCTTCACGGGAACAGCGTTCGACCAGAACCACTTCCACATCTATGCTATTATCGCTGATCATGAATCCACAGAACCGACCTTCTCCACCTCGGGCATTATGGAATCAGCTACAACCACCAACTATCTAAATTATGTTGGTACTGCTGAAGGCTTCTATGACGATCCGAACGCGGAAGACTACATGATTCCGCAGAACGATATCTATGACAAAGCTGAAGAAGACCACCTGAACTTCTGGGCGGTCGACGACGCAGGTTCCGGCGGCACTGTAGAAGACAAAATCAGGCTCTGGCTTGGCATGGAAATTCCGTTTGCCGGCTGGACGAACTACACCTATCACACTGTGCAGGTCACCATTTTTGGTGAAATTGCATCGGTCGCTCACTAAAATTTGTTATTTGTTAGCAGCCCCTCTACCCCTCCCTTAATCGGGAGGGGTTTTTTTTATGTAAAAAATTCCGCGGGGTGCGTGTGTGCGAAAAGAAAACCATCCCCCCTGTCCTTCGGACATCCCCCCTTATAAAGGGGGGGGGAACTCGCCGATCTAAATCTCCGCCTCTATCCCCCCGCTCCAGCGCCCCTCTTTGCCTTTGGCGATTGCGCGAACCCGGAAATCGAAATTTCCGGAAAGGCCCTCCGGCGGCGGGCAGGAATTCTCCGCGCCCTCGTAAAAGGCGGTCCAATGACCGGAGCCGCCCGCCTCCCGATAATGCGCCTCGTAAGAATCCGCGCCTTCGATTGAGAACCAGTGGAATATCCGCGCTTCGGAGTCGAACCGGAAATTCTCCGGCGAAGGCGGCCGCTTCTTCGTCCAGACCTTCGATTTCGGGAGCATTCCTAAATCCAAAAAATATGGACTTTGAACTCCCCAGACCAAAATCGCCATCCCGTAAATTAGCTTCAGACGCCTGGTGTCGTCGAGGAACCTCTTTTTCATGGCCTTCCGCGCAACTTTCGCCCGCTCGCGTTTCGTGGCCGCGTCCGAATGCAGATTGCCCATCTCGGTGCGAAACGTCCGAAGCTCGTCCACAACATTGTTCGGAAGCACCCACGGGTCGGCCTCGGCGACATAGATATCGTGCTGACGGATAAGGTCGTCAACCACCGTCTCGATACCCTCGCGCGTGCGCGGCGTTCTGCCGTCGATAGAATAGGCCACTCCGATTTCGCCGGCGTTGTCGTATTTCGCGATAATCGCTTTCAGCAGAAATTTTGCCTTTTGGTAGAGTTTTTTGCACTCTTCTTGCTTCCATTGGAAATCCTGAAAAGCCCCCATTGCATCGTATTTCTTCCTTCTCGTCTCACTGCAAATTTCTTCCCAATCGACGTTCGCGTTTTGTGCCCACAGAAGTATATCGCCCGTTATTGCCAGTTCGACTGCGTGCAAATCGATATTCTTACTCAGAAATAGAAACCTTCCAAATCGATTTCCGGGGTCGTCATTTGAGAAATTGTTGTCTCTAATAGCCATTTTGCCTCCTATGCCCTAAAATTGCGTTACAGACGGTTGCAGTTTCATTCATTACAATATTTTTTCCATTATATTTGAATATATTTCGTTACATATTACTATAATTCCATTACATACGATATATTTTCTATTACATATAATTATTTTTCTGTTACTGATCATTATATTTTAATTACATCTTATTGAATTTTGGTTCATTTAATTATATTTTTCATTGCATGCTATTATTTTTTGTTTGACAAAGAATAATATTTTTATTTTATTTCCTTATCAACCGAACTACAATCATTATAAACAAAAAAATATTCTTATGCAAGCGATTTTTTGTTATATTCAACGGAATTTTTATTTATATCAATAAAATAGAAAATGATATAAATGGCTTATTATTTTGAAGACGCCAGAATTTATTAATATATAATAAGATTTAATTCTGATACAACCAAATTAGAATGATATGTGATGGAAATGAAAACGATATTAACGCATTTCCCCCGATTCTGAGACCTAAACGTCGCCACATATCGACGAAAAGCATCCTTTGATTCGCACCGACGGATACTTGGGTCGCAAAATGAATTTCTCAACGGGCAAACTCAGCTCGCTCCTACTGGCGTTCTGAATAAAATTGGGGCAGGTCGCCCCGGAAGGACTTGCATATTATCTCGACGTGGCGCAAATACGGCTCTTTTTTCACCACCGGCGCGAACACCGCGCCATCGACAATGAAAATTCTTCGCGTCACCGGATCGGAGAGAACGTAGGACACAAAAGGACCGCCGAGATGGTTTTCGCTGTTCTCCCACAGGCCGCGTATCCCGACAGCCGGGCGCCCGCCTATCTTATCGCCCTCCATTTTGAGAGCGCAATGCCGGGCGACCGAGTCCCCCTCGTAATAAATCCGGCAAAGGCTGTCCCGGACGTGCCGCCACCATCCGATATTGTATTCCACCTCGGAATCCATATCAGTCCACCACACGAACACCCAGCGTTCCGGTTCGAGCGCTCTCAACCAGATAAATTTCTCTTCGCCGCGACCCTTTTCCCAATTAAAGAAGCGTGGAATTTTTATTCCGAAGCCGTAATCTTCGGCGACAGAATCTTCGAGCGCCAACTTTTCGCCCTCGCCGAAAAAATCTTCAAAGAGCCATTTTGAAACCCTGTCGTTGACCGAATCGTTGATGAGCGAAAATAGCCTGTCCTTTCCGAGACCGAGCTGGACAGAGAGGGCGTCGAGGTTCGGCGCCGTGATAAAGATGACGATTTGGCCTTCGGCCCAAAGGTCTTTTTTCACGATAATCCAGCGCATGTTGGACTCGATAGCCTTAATAGCATCGGGGGACAGCGCGCCCCGGATCATTCGGCCCGCGGGCCCCGGGGATTCGAGGCTGGCGATTACTATCGAGGTTCTCGCGTTTTTCAGCCGGGAAAAATCGTTTTTGTCGATTGGGACGAGTTCGAAAATCTTTTCCTCGCGCGGCGTGATCAGCTCGCGCTCGAGCGCTTCGGAGAGGATCGGCAGAAGCTCCTCCGATTCCCCGCTGTCTATCAGGACCGGAATTTTTCGATACGAACCGGCGGCCTCGCGACGCATCTCGCAGCCCGCGAGCGCCAAGGCGACCGTCGTGACAATCAAGTATGTGGAAAAAATCTTCATCGAGTAAAGTATAACGTTCGATATTGCGAAGAGCAAATTCTTTTCTCGGATTCGATTAAAGAACTTGAAAAAAGGCTTACAAGTAAATATAATTTTATAAATGGGAAAACTAATATCGATAAATACTTTAGAGAATGGCGCTCTCCTTTCTTATAAGGATTCCGACAAGAATAAAGTTGCCTGGGGCGTGAAATGTGCCTTCCAACTGGAGGGGTTCACGCTTGTCGAGGGTTTCGATAAGCACGGCACTTTCCGTTTGACAAGGGGGAGCGCGGCAAAAAGGCTGGTCGAACCGGATATTTTTTTCAAGCTCGATATCGAATCTATAGATGATAAGATCAATGTCACGCTTTTGGACATCTCCGATACTCACGACGACCAATCCCCCGGACAGCTTCATTTTCGCATTCTCAGAAAAATCATCGCATACTTACGTAATTGTGAATGTTAATAGTTTCTGCAAATGGATTGTTCTGTCATTGCGAGCGGCGGAATGGAGCGTCGCAATCACTTTCTATGTTACTCTTCGGAAAAAATATCCTCCCGGATAATCTCTAAACCACGTTTTAAGATTTCCCTATGACTCGAAAATGTCGGCGCCGGAGCCGACTTCGGCTCGAACCATTTTGCGTCGCGGGCGTCGTCGCCGGGACGGAGTTCTCCGCCTTTCGATTCGAGCAAAAACCCGGCAACCATAACATTAGTATAAAGCCGGCTTCGCTGGCCTTCCACACCGAGTGAACGGATAACTTCGCAAACGAGGCCCGTTTCCTCCTCGACTTCCCGCAGGACACATTCCGCCGGCGTCTCGTCGATCTCGACAAAACCGCCGGGCAGGCACCATTCGCCCAGCGCGGGTTCCACGTCCCGGAGCGTCATCAAAATCTTTCCCGACCGATCGAACACGACCGCGCAAGTTGCGGGCAGAGGATTTTGATAAAGTATCTTTCCGCAGGCCGTGCAACGCAGCCTCTCGCGGTTTTCGATAAGCACTGGCTCCAATTTGCCGGAGCACCAGGGGCAGTATTGTTTTTGAGATTTCATTTCAATTATTCTTTCTGTTTGAATATTCGATTCACAGCCCACCCCGCAAAGGCCCCGACGCCGACGCCGTAAATCGATCCCATCAGAACGTCCATCGGCCAATGAACCCCCACATATACTCTGCTGTAGGCGATCCCGAAGGCGAGGATCAACAGGGGGGCCGCCTTCCATCTATATGCAATCACGACTGGCACGAAAGCGCCGAAGCAGTTCGCCGCGTGAAGACTGGGCATGGCGTAACCCGAGCCGCATTGGACAATAAGCCTTCCAATCTCGAGATGGCAGGGTCTGGCTCTGGCAAATAACGGTTTCAATATGTAGCCTCCGAACGGGTCGATAATCATAACGGCGGCGAGGGCGGCGAGGATCGCTATCCGGCCCCGTTTTTGTCCGAGAATCCCGATTACCGCAAGTATTCCCAGAAGGACGAGAATTCCCGCGTTCTGATCGGTCAGCAGCGGCATCGCTCTGTCGAGGAATGGGGAAGTCCATTGCCCATTGACAATCTGAAAAACCGCGCGGTCGATATGTTCAAACCAGTTCAGCAATTTGAAAAGGTAATATAGGGTGGGGTCGATTTAGCAAGGGCGGCGGCGAGCGATTCTTTTGCGGACAAAATTGCCTGTTGCAGGAGTTTGCCGTCGGCGAGTTCGGCGGTTATCATGGAAGATAACGCACAGCCGGTTCCGCGAAATTCGCCGCTCACCCTTTCGGCGGAAAACTCGAGCGTTTCGGCTTTATCGACAAGAATGTCCACGGGATCGCCCTGCGAATGGCCGCCGGTTACGAGCGCCGGCACGCCGTATTTCTCGAACATTATCCTTCCGGCGCCGGTCGCGGCTTCGAGATCGACGATTTTGCGCCCGGATAGGATGGCAGCTTCCGCCCAATTCGGCGTGATAAGATCGACAATCCGTATCAGATCGGATTTGAGAAAATCCACGCCGCGTTTGTCCAGAAGGCTCATGCCGCTCGAAGATCGTATCACCGGATCGAGAACGGTCGGAAGTTCGGGTTTTTCGGAAAGTTTCTCGAACACTATCCGGCATAAATCGCTGTTCGTGAGCATCCCGATTTTCACGGCGGCTGGATTCGTGTCGAGCGCGCAATCGAGCATTTCCTGAAATACGGAAAGGCTCGTCGGGTGGACTTCTACGCCCCTTTCGTGGGTTTGGTCGGCTATCGCCGTAATCGCGCCCGCGCACGGTCTTCCATAAGCCGCGAATACACGCGCGTCCATAAGGATACCGGCGCCGCCGGTAGGGTCGAGCCCCGCAATTGCGATTATCGGTTTCCTATTCATTGTGATATACTATGCCTTTTCCCCGGCGTTGGCAAGATTTTTCGGCATATATTATGCTATTTACCCGTTGATTTATGGCATTTCACACGGGAGTCGGGATGAACAGGCCCAATTTACTTATTTGTTTAATTGCGTTGACATCGATTATTAGCCTTGCGGGATCGCAGGTAACAGTGGACGAAAGCCGCGATGGCCTTTCTATCTCATGGGCACGACCCGAATTGCGGTCGAGCTTTGTCGGCGAAGATAATTATCTCTTGCTCGAAGCGCCGGGCGCAACAGTGCGGGAAAAGCCCGGCAATCCGGCGATACCCGTCTGCGAATACACAATTATCCTGCCGCCGGAGGGCGAATGGCGACTTATTATCGATAATTTCCGGTGGGAGTCCTTCGGCGAGGGCGAACTTGCTCCGGTTCCGCGCTGGGGCGGCTATCCCGACGGGCCTTATTATTCCATTTATGAAAAGAATACGGCGGTCTATTCGGAGAATAGATGGTTTCCGGAAAATCCCGCCGATCTTCACGACGCCGGTTTCGCACGCAATATCAGGCTGGGCCGCCTGACAATAAGCCCGATAAGATACAATCCCGTTACCGCGAAAATCGAGGCCCTTGCCGAACTCGAGTGCAGGATCGAATTTACCGGCGCGCGCGGCGATGGATCACATTCACCCGACCAATTTGAAAGCTCGATCATATCGAAATCTTTAAACCCGAATTTCGGCGCGGAGAATTTAAGAATAAGAGGGCGCCGGAGGGTAACGGACGATATCCTTTCTTACTCGGATTCGTGGTTCACATTCAAGGTTGAAACGCCCGGTCTTCTGAAAATCGACCGGAATTATTTATCCTCGATGGGCTACAACCCGGACGAGATCGATCCGGCGGCTGTGCGCGTTTTCGACGAGGGATGGCGGGAACTTCCCGCGAGCAACGCGGGCGAACTGCCGGAACTCGAGGAAATCCCGCTGTATTCCGTTGGCCTCGAGGACGGGACATTCGACACCGGCGACGGACTTCTTTTCTACGCCAGAGGCCCGAACGACTGGTTTATATCGGAAGACGGATTCGATTATAATTATCACAGGTTCGCGACCGAAAACCTATATTGGATAACCGTCGAGGGGGCATTCCCTTCGCCAGCGCGGAGACTCGCCCCGGAAAACCCCGCTCTATCCTCGACGGACACACTGACTACCGGCTTGTTTGTGCATCACGTCGAGACCGATAACATATATGCGAAAACCGGCAGCGATATCCAATGGGGAATGGAGCGAACCAATCACAAACATATCTCATATATCGACTCGCGCATTGTTCCGTCCGATTCGGTAATTTTTGCCTATCGTAATGTCCCGGCGGAGGGCGAGTCTTCGCCGATGAACGCGCCCATTGTCAACGGGCATTCTCCTACCCACCATACGAACAGGTATTATGTCCTGACGGGCTATTACGACGGCGCGTTCACGACTGGCACCAATTCTATCGAGATAGATTTCAGCGGCGTTTCCGTCCTTTTCGATTACTACGAGTTCACATATAGTATTCATCTGGAGCCGAAGAGCGATATTCTAACATTTGCCGGCCAAAATTCCGCCGCGTGCTATGCAATCGACGGCTTCGACAGCGAGCCGCTGGTATTCGATATTACCGATCAGACGGATTTAAGATTGCTATCCGCTCAGGATATTGGCGGCGACCGGCGCGCCTTTTCGGATACACTCGGCGATAGAAGATATTATATCGTCGAGCAGACCGAGGCCCAATCTCCGGCCTTTCCGCTGGCAACCGTGCGACCGGGCCTCCGGGACAGCACGTTCAATTGCGACCTACTTATGATAATCCCCGAAGGCCTGCAGAATGACTCACAGCAAAGCCTGCAGGGCTATATCGCATATCGGGAGAGCCGGGAAACACAGGTGTCATGGGTGTTTGTCGAGGACGTTATTACGGAATTCGGGTTTGGGGTTAAAGACCCAACCGCTATACGCGATTTTCTGAAATTCGTGTGGC
>DAOWNU010000355.1 GCA_030642425.1 bacterium
CGATTCTTTTTTATCGCCCTCAATATAATGCATCTTTTTTGTCGGCGCAAGGAAATTGTGAAGATTTTTTTCGCTCTCCCGCGCCCCGTGGATTCAGGGTCGGAGGCCGGAATGACAATCGCGTATCCCTATTACCTTTTACCTAATACCTATTTACCTATTCCCTTTTGCCCCTTGAATTATCCGCGAAAACGATTATACTTATCCGGTCGAGAAAACACTCCAACGGAGAACCGATGAGTTCAGCCGAATACATTATAATAAAAGGCGCGCGGGAACATAATCTTAAGAATATCGACGTTACGATCCCACGCAACAAACTGACCGTGATCTCCGGCCTTTCGGGCAGCGGCAAGAGCAGCCTCGCTTTCGACACGCTTTTCGCGGAGGGCCAGCGGCGCTATGTCGAGTCGCTTTCCGCCTACGCCCGCCAGTTCCTTTCGCTGATGGAAAAGCCCGACGTCGATCATATCGAAGGGCTATCTCCCGCGGTGGCTATCCAGCAAAGACGGGCGAGCCACAATCCCCGTTCCACAGTATCGACAGTAACCGAAATCTACGACTATTTGCGATTGCTCTACGCCCGAATCGGTGTGGCATACTGCCACAAATGCGGCCGCAAAGTCACGCGCTGGAGCGTGCAGGGGATTGTGGACAAAATCCTCCAGTGGCCGAATGGGAAGCGGATTAAGGTGATGGCGCCGGTTGTCCGGTCTCGAAAGGGAGAATACAGGGAGCTTTTCGAGGATATCACCCGCGACGGCTTTATCCGCGTCCGTGTCGATGGCGAGCTTCACAATCTCGAAGACAAAATCGAACTCAGCAAGAAGGTCAAACACAATATCGAGATAATTGTCGACCGCCTCGTTTTGAAAAGCGGAATAGAGCAGAGGCTCACGGAATCGGTGGAGACGGCTTTGAAATTCGGGAACAGCATGGTTCTGATTTTCGATGTCGATGAGGACGGGGATCATCTTTTCAGCGAGAACTACGCCTGCCCGGACTGCGGGATTTCTTACGACGAGCTTTCGCCGCGATCTTTCAGTTTCAACAGCCCCTATGGCGCGTGTCCGGCCTGCGACGGCCTCGGAACCGAGCGCAAACTCGACCCCGACTTGATCGTCCCGGACAAATCAAAGAGCATAATGGAGGGCACGGTCAAGGCCTGGGGCGATCCGACCGGCAGATACTGGGGCTCGATGATCCGAACGGTCGCCTCCGAAATGGGTGTCGATATTTACGCGCGATGGGACAAGCTCCCGAAAGAATTCCACCGGATCGTGCTTTACGGCAGCGGCGGCAAGGAGTTCACATTCCGCTATCAAGCGGCGAACGGCCGCAGCAAAGGTGAATGGCGAAACACTTTCGAGGGGGTAATCCCCAACCTGCTGCGCCGCTATCGCCAAACACAGAGTTCCGGCATTCGCGCGTGGATAGAGGGCTTTATGAGCCGGTCTCCGTGCCCGGTCTGCGGCGGCTCCCGGCTTCGCCCCGAGGCGCGCAGTGTCAGGGTCGGCGGGATGGCTATCCACGAGATCAGCGCGATGAGTATAGGCGAGGCCAAAGAGTTCGTCGATAAACTCGAAGGCGAACTTTCAAAGCGGAACAAGCTGATCGCACGGCAGATACTGAAAGAAATTAAGGAACGACTCGGCTTCCTCGATAATGTCGGCGTGAGCTATCTCACGCTGAACCGCCAATCGTCCACGCTCTCCGGTGGCGAGGCGCAAAGAATACATCTGGCGACACAGATAGGCAGCAAGCTTGTGGGGGTCATGTATGTCCTCGACGAGCCTTCTATCGGTCTTCACCAGCGCGACAATCTCCGCCTTCTCGACACGCTCAAATCTATGCGCGATATCGGAAACACCGTGATAATTGTGGAGCACGACAGGGAGACTATCGAATCCGCGGACTATTTGATCGATCTCGGCCCCGGCGCGGGCATTCACGGTGGGGAGGTTATATGCACCGGAACTCCCGGAGAAGTGGCCCTTTGCAACAAATCCTACACGGGAAAATACCTTTCGGGCAAGCTCAAAATCCGGGTTCCAAAGAAGCGCAGGCCGGGCAACGGGAAAACGCTAACTATCGAGGGCGCTTCGGGAAATAATCTCGCCAATATCGATATCGAGTTTCCCCTCGGGAAAATGATATGCGTTTCCGGGGTTTCCGGTTCCGGCAAATCGACCCTTGTCAACGAAACGCTCTATCCGATCCTCGCGCGATATTATCACTCCAAACATGTCCGCCCGCTGCCCTATCGATTTGTCCGGGGCCTCGAAAATCTGGACAAGGTGATAAATATCGACCAATCGCCTATCGGACGAACCCCGAGAAGCAATCCCGCGACCTATACTGGCGCTTTCGGCCCGATCCGCGAGCTTTTTGCGAGCCTTCCCGAAGCCCGCGCGAGAGGATACAAGCCCGGCAGGTTCTCTTTCAATGTCAAAGGCGGACGATGCGAAACCTGCGGCGGCGGCGGGACTATCAAACTCGAGATGCACTTCCTCCCGGACGTATATGTCCCTTGCGATGTCTGCAACGGAAAGCGCTACAACAGGGAGACCCTGCAGATCAGATTTAAGGGCAAAAATATCTCCGAAGTTCTTGATATGACCGTGGAAGAGGCCGCCGATTTTTTCAGCCACATCGGATCGATCTCCAGAAAACTCGAGACCATGTGTCAGGTCGGGCTGGGCTATATCAAACTCGGCCAATCGGCCCTGACTCTCTCCGGCGGCGAGGCTCAACGGGTCAAATTATCTTCCGAGCTATCGAGACGGGGCACCGGCAATACGCTGTATATTCTGGACGAGCCGACTGTCGGCCTGCACGCCTACGATGTGAAAATTTTGCTGAAAGTTCTCGACAAACTTGTCGATCGGGGCAACACCGTCCTCGTTATCGAACACAATCTCGACGTCCTGAAAGTCTCCGATTACATTATCGATCTCGGCCCGGAGGGGGGCGATCTCGGCGGAAAGATCGTGGCTTCCGGCACGCCGGAGGAAATCGCTAA
>DAOWNU010000181.1 GCA_030642425.1 bacterium
CACGTTATTTCGTAGGTGAGGGTCCGTGACCCTCCCGCGCGGGCGGGTTTGGAACCCGCCCCTACGTGTAAATTGGCGATCATCCTCCCGTTGATATCGAATATCTCAATTTCTGGATTCCCGCTTTCGCGGGAATGACAGGATAAGGCGATAGTAATCGCCGAATTGAAGGGATTCGGATAGGCGGAAATTGCGATATCCTCTGGCCTCGCGGTCGGCGACTCGCCGATTGACGTGTAACCGGTCGAGTCGATTTTCAATAGATAGAGACCTCGGTCCAAGGGATAACCACCAGTTGTATCGTAAGAAAAGGAACCGGTAATTATAAACCCACCGTCGGAAGTTGAAGACACGGATTTGCCCTCTGAATAAACGCCATAGAGACCAGTCCATAGAATATCGCCAGAACCATCAACCCTCACAGCATAAACCTTATTGCTCCCCGATCCGGAGGGTAAATAAGTGCCGACTACCAGACAACCGCCATCATGCGTTGCAGTTAACGAATGGAAATTATAGTCGGAATAATCTCTACCATACTCTCCTGACCAAATAGTATCTCCTGAATAGTCAACTTTTATTAAATACGCTTTATCGCCTTTCCGACCGCCCATAATCCATAAACTGTCCGAAGTCCTACAAAGAGCAAAACCAGATTCGCTGTCCGGTCCTCCATAATTCCTTGTCCATATAGTATCACCGTCCGAATCGGTCCTTATTAACCAATAATCAGAAGATTGTCCTGGAATGGGGTGGTTCGAACCGAATACCATAAATCCACCGTCGATAGTCTGAACAACGGATACACCCCAGTCGTGACCTTCGCCACCATAGGTTTTCGCCCAAATAGAATCGCCGTTAGTAGTTATTTTCATAAGATAGATATCCGGCCGAGTTTCCCATGTCCACGGCGAATTACCGACAAGAATGAAAGAACTGTCTCTTAGCTGGATAGCGGATTTGAATCTTACGCTTGATAAGGAAGCGTATTCGTATTCCCTTGACCAAATAGTATCACCTAAAGAGTCATACCTAATCACTCGATACCCAACAGTCAGAAAACCACCGTCGGAGGTTCGAATTATATCATTTGCTTGACCTAAAGAACTGTAAATACGCGACCACTGATGCCAGCCTAAAGAATCTGCTTTTACAAGATAAATCGCATTAGAAAAAACGGTATCCATTGGCGCAAAAAACGTCTCAGGTATTCCCGTTGTATCTACAGTATTTGTTAGTCCTACCACGATATAACCACCGTCTGCGGTTTGGATAACGGAATAACCTTCTGCTATATCGGCACCATAATATATTCTTTCCCACCCAAAACAACTCACGGCAATAATCGCTGCTAAAATCATCGCTCTTCTCATTATTCCCCCTAAATCCTTATTCTATGCGGCTTTCGCGGCGGTGGGACACCCATCCCCCTCGCCATTTGACACATTTCCTCACGGTATATCTATATTCCCGCAACGAAGCTATATGTATCCACAACATTTTATAATATACCTGTAACATAGTTATATATCTCTGCAACATATTATAATAAACCCGCACAGATATCATATATCCCCTTAACGGAGTGTAATATTTCTGAAACCGTCTCCCACATCCCCTCGAGGGGATACGGAGCTCCGGTGAGGGGATATTGCATGCCATTGAAGGGATATCCTATTCCGTTGAGGGGATATGCTATCCTATTGAGGGGATATACTATTCCGTTGCGGAGATATACTATTCCGTTGAGGAGATATGCTACCCTGTTAGGGGGATATTGTATCCTGTTGAGGAGATATTGCATCACCCCGAGGGGATGCCGACCGTTTTTAAGGTTTTGCGTCATGGTCTGCGCGTTTTTCTCGTCTCAGAACGTATTTTATCGAGCGCCGGATTGCCCTCGATAGGGTCGTCTAACGGGCGATGGCGATGACCCGCCTCGCTGTCGAAATCGCTCGGTAGATTCGGTATTCGTCTGACGGTAAGGCGGCATCCGAAAACAACGAGCAGTTTATCGACACCGGCTATCGAGCCTTTAGTGCGTCCTTGAAGTATTCGCGTGATAGTAGCGCGAGAGACGCCTGACCGGCGCGTAAGTTCCGCGTGGCTCATATTTGTTTCTTCCATCAGGCATTTAAGCAGAAGCGGTATTTCGTTCATAATACTCCTCGACATAAAGTTATTTTAAATATACGATGCATTTAACAATATTCCTATTCCCGATCTTTGCGCGGACGAGATAAATTCCGGAGCCGACCGATTCGTCGGGTTGCCAAACGAATTCGCGCAATTCGCTCCCTGAGCGGAGTCGAAGGGAGTTCTCCGCGAAAGTCGTTTCGGCTCCGCTCAACGACCGTTCTTGCCTAATTTCCGCAATCATTCGCCCGGTGATGTCGAATATTTCCACGCGGGAGGGTCTCGGACCCTCCCCTACGGAAATCTTCACCGCCGAATTGAACGGATTCGGCCATGCGGAAATCGCAAAATCTCCCGGCAATGCCGCAGATTCGCCGATTGCCATCGTAACCGAAGACAGCCACATGACGGCGTCGGCAATAATAACGCCCTCGTCGTCGTGTCTGTCGTTCAGTTCGACATAGCCGCCGGAGCCGGTCAGAAACCGGTATTTCCCTATGTGATGCCAATCGGCGCCCGTGCCCTGTTGCGACAGAAAAACGGTATCGTCGCCGCCGCCGACTATGTTATACATTATATTATCGGAGCGGTTGGAGCCGGCGATCCAGTGGATATAGACGTCGAATGAGTCGGCGTAGGGCAGGTCGGGAGTCCATCTCGCGCCCGCGGAATCGCCGCCGGAAGCGCAATGTTGATAATCGCCGTCCCACGCTATTTCGGGAGACCACGTGCCCGCTGTCCACGAGCCGTAATCCGAAAAACCCGGGTCGCCGTCATCGACAATAAAAGAATCCCGCTCTTCGCCACCGCCGCTGAGGCGTGCCGCAACCGTGTCGCGTATCGAAGGTATCTCCGGGTGAAAATTCATCCCGGGGCAGGCCGTCGATGCCGAAGTCCAATCCTTATGTCCGAGAATGCACGGCGCGAGTTGTTCGTAGCCGGTGTCGCCGTTCCAAGCGCTGCCGTGCGGGTCGATTCCCCTCTGCGAGCATTTCCAGGTGATAAGGTCGTAAATTGCGGGCCAGGTCGGTTCGTGGACAAAAACCCCCGGCTCGTCGAAATTGCCCATTACCGAAAAACCCATCGTGTTGGTGTTGTGATACGAGACGTGCGCGCCGCGGACATCGAGAGAGGAAAGGTCTGCCGTGTATCTACCCTGATAAATATTGCCGAGATGATCGAGAATGAAATTGTAGCCGACATCCGACCAGCCCCTCGTGTGAACATGATAACTCCAGATATTTCGCATCTGCGCGCAGGGGTCGGGGGGAGTCGTGGTCGCACCGGCGGTGTGGTGTATCGTTACGTGGGTTATCGAAGTGTAATAGGTCGGCGTGCCGATATAAAACGTATCCGGGCAGGGGCAATCCCAGCCGGAGGGGCCGCGGTCGATATAAGTCGGCATCGGATATTCGGTCACGCTCGCGGGCGCGACAGATGTTACCCGATAATCCGTCCAGCCGCAATCCATAAAAACGAAACCGGCGCGGTCGATAATGGGGGAGGCGCCCGCATTTCCAAAAAGGGTGAAAACCGCCCGGTAATATTTTGCCGGCGGCCTTTCGGTATAATAGGGATTCGAATACAGCCGGTCGTCTATTGGCCCCTCGTCATCGTTGTGCTCGATCTCCCAATCTGTTACCGGCCCGAGCCAGAGATTTCCGTCGTGGGACCAGTATGTTTCCGCGAATATCAGCGCGCCTTTTGGAAGATCGCCATTTAGAAGCAGGCCGAATCCGGTAAGATTTTCGAGATTTGCGCGGACAATACCGGTTTCGATCCTGCCGATAATCTCGACATCCGCAAGCGGGATTTCGCGGTCGAACTCGATATTTTCAGTTTGATAAACGGCGATAGGAGCTTCGACATATTCGGAATTTATCGGTGAAGCCGCCGCGAACGCTATAGCTGAAAGAACACAAAGGACTATTTCATTTCTGTTCATTAGAACTCCTTTTTTTGATAATATAAGTTCATTGGGAATAAATGCAAGTTCGCTTTTACCTATTACCTTCTTCTTTCCATTGCGCTTTCTCTCAAATTAACTTATATTACAATTATGAAACTGTTATCATTACATTAAAACAGGAGCACAATATGTGGGGTCGATTATTCTTAATTCTAATACTCGGTATTATTTCTCAATTTGGAGCCGGATATGTTTTCGGCGCCGATTGTTCACAATTTGCCGAAGACGCTATCCCGGTTCTCGAAACTGGATGGGGCAAGATGGAGACTTACAGGGGCTTCATCGAGCTTATGGAGCGATACGCCGCCGAGTCCGGGGACAAATGTCTGCCCCACATACTGGTTACTTATCGGAATTCTATCGATGTTCCAATCGAATTGGAAAAGGCAGGGTTGCTTATCGAGTCGTTACGAAATATACTTGCAAGCTGCGATACGGGGGCTGTTTTTTTCTTCAATATGAAAGATGTTCCACTTAAAGCAGTTCAAATCACACAAGGCTTCCGCACCGACGTCACCACGATATACACGACATCGCTAACAAGCAAAAGATACAGGGCTTTCCTCGCAGAGAATCCACGGCTCGCTCCCGCTGTCGAGAAGGTCGAGAGCATGGACATCCCGAAGGATTCTATCGCTGTGAATTTTGGCCGGGCGCTCAGGGATATGGGAATCCCGGTCAACGAAATCGTTATCTGCGGTTTTCCGGTTCTCCCACCGGACAGCATGTTGAATATTGGGTTCGTGTATCATTGCTACCCCACCGATTCGGAGTTTATCTCGATGCGGAAAATGCTTCAAATGTTCAAGGATAGCCTTTTCGAATTCGATGAACTTCTAAGATTTCAACCCAAATTCTCAATGGATGATTATATATATGGCGTCTCTATGTATCCTAATTCTGTAGGACGACCGGCAATTCTTCTCGAAAATCTTGGCAGACAAG
>DAOWNU010000391.1 GCA_030642425.1 bacterium
ATGGCCGGAAGTTTACGCATTTCCCGCCACCTCGAGTTCTCTGAAACCGATAAAACGGTTTAACCCGTCGGCAGAGGTTTCCTCGAGGCACATCTGGATAACCTCTTCGGTATTTGCCATTGCCTCATCGACAGTTTTGCCATAGGTATGGCATCCCTTAAACATCGGGCAACTGATTATATAATAACCGTCCTCGTCCTGCTCGATGATTATCGGTAGATGCAGATTTTCCATAATTCCTCCTTATTTTACCATCGGAATTTTCACGCCCATTTCTTTCGCGACCTTTCCGATGTTTCTTGCAGAACAATGCGATCTTATCTTTCGGCAGTTCTTTCTAACTTTTTTCTCCATTATTTTCCTATAAAACTTTTCTGGTTCGAGATATAGTTCGATAGCCTCGATGATATTCTCTATTCGGGCTTTTCCGTTATCTTCTTTTTGAAAAATTTAAAAGCCTCGTCGATCTCGGCGAAACCTTTGTAGGCGCGGGCAATATGATAATTTGCCGCAATAAGCTCCGGATCGTCCTTATCGACCGCCGCCGCCGCTTCTATCCCGAATGTGTAAAGCATTTCCTGATCGCTGACCAATTCGGCGATCTTGTTTTTTGCGCCACGATGCTCGGGATCGAGTTCGATTACTATTCGGAAAGATTCGAGGGCCTTGTGTATTTTTCTCATTCCAAGATACGACAGTCCGAGATGGTATCGAACCGAAACCAATGCGGGGTCTTCTTCCGCCAGCTTATTCAGGATTTCAATCGCATCTTCGAACATGCCGAGGGCCTTGTATGTTATCGCCATCTGATAGAAACCCATTGTCGAACCGGGCAGATTATTATTGAGTTTTTTGAATGCGTCGATGCTTTTGTGAAGTTTGCCGGTATGATAATAGGCGAGGCCCATCCAATAATACGCCATATAAAGGTCCGGCTCGACTTCGATAACCCTCTTGAAAAGCTCTATCGCCTTCGTGAATTTTGTCGCGCGATAGTAGGATATTCCGAGTTGATACAGCGCAAAGCTGAATTCCGGTTCCCGCCGGATAACGATTTCGTATTGCTCTATCGATTTTTCGATGTTTCCGAGGACATAATACAGCGAGGCGAGGCTTATTCGCAGATCGATAAGATTTTCGTCCGACTCGAGTATCCGGCGATATATTTCTATCGCTTTCCCAAGCTGGCCGTGATGTTCCAGCCTTTTCGCACGGGCAATTAATTCTTCGATATTATTCATTATTCCCTTTCCTGTTTGTTGAGGACATTCGAATTACAACTAAACAATATAAATGATAATACCATTTTTCAAAATCTTTTCTTTATTTATCCTCGCTACGATGCACTGCGTCATTTCACCTCTCCCCAATCGACGCGGAGCGTCACCAAAAACGTTACACCGCGGAGCGGAGTAACGAGAGGGAACTGCGGAGAGGAGTAACGAGAGAGAAAGATGAGTAGGGTAGAGGCATGACTCGAACGCGGCGGGGGGAGGGAAATTGTCGAGCGAAGCATAACATCATAATAGGCACGGCGTCTCGCAGTGCATTTTCCCATCGGGCGGCGGGACGAATAAAATCCCCAAAGGCAACACTCGCGCTTGACTGTGTGAATAATTTGACTATACTATATTGATTTTTACGACCGAAAAAAAACCGATATAAAGGAAACGATATGAAATCTGGATTTATTATCACAATTATTCTGTTGCTCATCGCCCCTCTCTACTCGATGGCGCCCACCGGAGCGAACGGAATTGACCGGCCAAAGGCCACGTTCACAAATTCCCCGCCGACGGAGCGCGCGCGCGACGCCCTGATCGAGCTTATCGAAGAGACCGGCGTCCCCTGGCAGGGCAGGTGGAATTCCTCGACCGAACTTCCGCACCGGCTTTTTTCGGGCGGATATTATTTCCCCGTCTCCGATTCTACCGAAGCTGCGGAAAAATGTCGGAATTTTATCGGCGAGCACCCCGCTATTTTCGGCAATGTGAATAGCGGGCAATTTTTCCCGATTTCCGTCCGCGAGCGTCTCGGAATATGGTATTTAACTTTCGCACAGGAACTCGACGGCATTCGTGTCGAAGGCGCGCGCGCCGATTTCCGAATAAAATCCGAAAAGCTGATGATGATTGGAGCCGATCTTGTCCCCGATCTTTCGCCCGATTATCCGGTGCTGACAGCAATTTCTGCAGCCCAAATCGCCCGGAGCAATTTTGATTTCGAAGAGCGAACCGCCGAACTTGTCTATTTTGCGCCGCACAACGGCCATCTCACATGGAGAATAACCGGCGAGAGCCAAAACCCGCGCCACCGCTGGATTGTCCATGTCGATGCACGCAGCGGAGAGATACTCGGCGCCTACGATGACATCCGCTATCTCGTTACGGGCACTGTCTTTGGCAGCGTTCATCCGCTCTACGGCAGCGAAACGCCCGAAGAAAGAATCATGCCCTATTTATTCGTCGGGGTCGAGAGTTTTACCGTGGACACCAGCGATGTTTTCGGCGCATACGAGGCGGATGTTGCGCACGGAAGCGGCTGGAATATCACCGCCGTGCTCGAAGGCATTTTCGCAAAGGCCATCCCTATCGGCGCTATCGGTTCCGAACTGTATTTTCCGCCCGACGACTGTATTGTGAATCGGTGTTTCGCGCCGCCCGATGCCGACCTCACCGAAAGCGACGGCTATTATCAAGTCAATGTCGTCCACAATTGGGTAAAAACGCCCGAACCGGA
>DAOWNU010000245.1 GCA_030642425.1 bacterium
AGGTTGATCGCCGCCTCGCCGTCCGTCGTCGTCTTGCGGTTCGGGTTGAGCAGAGCCTCGACATTTCCCAGCACCGTATCCTGATCGAATCTGACAATCGTGCCGTCGGCTATTTCCATACCGGAAGAGTCCGTAACTATCGCGGTTACAGTGGTATTCGTGATTCCGTCCGCCGGCATATAGCGATCCGTTATCGTTATTGTGATCTCCGCGACATTTGTCGGCTGCAGCTCGATCTGGGTTATACCCGTGGCGCCCTCGCAATTCGCATTTATAATCGCTATTCCGGCATAACGTCCCGCGCGAAACCGGACGTCGATCATGCCGGAGTCGTCTGTGGCGGTAACACCGGTAATTATGCCGTATTCCGCCGGCGTAATGTCCAGGGTTACTACTTTCCCCGCGGTAACCGGATTTCCGGCGGCATCGACCACCCGACCAATAACGTGTGTCGTGTCCGTTTCATTCGCGAGAAGCGTGCTGTCTATCGGCCAGAGCCAGATCATATCGGGCGGCCCCGCGACAAACTGAACGGCGGCAGAATCTGTGGAATCGCCGCAGGTTGCGACAAGCGTGTCCCACCCAATATCCGTATAGGATGTCAGCGTAGCCTCGGCAATGCCGGACAATGTCGATGTGAACAACGGCTCTACATTCCCCAGTTCGATTCCCGAAAAACGAACGGTTGTGCCGTCGGAAACGGGCACGCCGATCGTGTCGAGAACATATACGGTAACATCGGCGGTGGATGCCCCATCCGCGGTAATAACCGAGGGGATGACAGTCAGGTGCACTTCGCCGACCTTTGTGGATACAAACTCGATAAGGATACTCGCGTGGGCGTCTCCGGCGACAGCGGTTACGTTTGAGAAACCGCTCTCGGTCGCGGAAAGAAGCCGAACATTAGCTTTACCGACGCTGTCCGTGTAGGATATCGGTGTGATATCACCCAATGTTGCCGCGAAATCGACCTCCACGCCGACATCGACCGAATTTCCGAAGATGTCCAGAACCTCGACAAATATCCTCGTTGTGTCCGCGCCGTTGGCGATTATCGCAGAATCGGAGGCGGAAATATACATAACCGCGGGCGGGCCGGGAATAAATCTAACAATTGCCGAATCGATTGCGCTTCCTCCGGCGGAGGCCGTTACTATCACGGAATCGGAGGGCGTTGTTCCCGCGATCAGGACGCTTGTGGCAAAGCCGCCTGTTGTGTAGGCCACCGCCGGATTTGCAATTCCGTTAGTTGAAGTAAATCTGACCAGAGTTCCGTCGGAAACGGGCATGCCTGTCGAATCGAGAACCACCGCCGTGAGATTTGCGACATCGGCGCCGTTCGCGACAAGTTGAGGGGGATTGACAACGAGCGTGATAGAGTCCGCCTGAATCGCTATAAAGTTAAGTGTGGCGTAACCCGTCACACTCTGGCATGTGGCGGAAATACTCGCCGTTCCGAAATCGACACCGGCGACAATCACAGCGGTCGCGTAACCGGAGTCGTTCGTTGCGGAAGCTGGAGTGATGTATCCTAAAGAAATATTGAACGATACAGATAATCCGGGCATAACTGAATTGCCATAGGCATCGACGATCTCGACCCAGACCCTCTGTGTGTCCGCGCCGTCGGCATACATATCGCTTATCGGCGGGATGAAATCGACCAGCGAGGGCGGGCCTGAAATAAACTCGACAACGACCGTATCCGAAACCCCGGCGCCGACTGTGGCGATAATCGTGTCCGGGCCGGTTGTTACGCCCGCCTGAAGTTCCGCATTAACTTGACCGTTTGTCGTATAGGCCGTCGTCGGGGTGACAACCCCGCTGCCCCTGCTCTCGAAGAAAACCGGCGTGTTGTTGGAAACCGGGCCTATTCCGCCCGTCGTGTCGAACACCGAGGCGATAAGGTTGCTGATCGACATGCCGTCGGCTGTAATTCGTATCGGGTTCGCCACCAAATTGATTATATCGGCCTCCATCGGATAGAAATAATACGGCCTGCTTGCGACGGCGGTGCCGCTCCTCGCGGTAACAAAGGCCGGGCCGGTCTCCAGACTCGATATTATTGTTCGGGCCGAGCCGTCGTAGGAATCGACCGACACGGGAGAGATCAACTCGCCCCGGCTGGTCTCGAAAGTAACTCCGGTGCCGATATTTACCGGATTATGATAAGCGTCATAGACACGAACAAGTATCTCATGGCCGGAGCCGTCCGCCGGAAGAGTATCCGGGTAGCTCGAAGTCGTATCGAACTCGATAGTTACAGGATCGCCTGGGATATATGTTATTCCGGCCGAATCCGAAAGAGTGGCCCCAATACTCGCGATTATAAGGCCGTTGCCGACATTTATCGGCGCCGTGAGCGTTGCCAAAGCCTGTCCGCCCACAGTAAAAGCGAGTCTCGGCACGATTATTCCCTCGATATTGCTTCCGGTTGTGTCCTGCGAGAATGTAACCCGTGTGCCGTCGGAGACCGGCAGCCCGCCGGAAAAAACATAAGCCGTGATTTCCGCCGTGCTCACACCGTCGCCGGGAAGAATTGTGGGAATAACGTTGATTACTATCTCGTCCGCGGTCAGCGAATCGAAGCGAACCTCGACAAACTCGATAGTCTCGAGGCAGCGGATCGTCACGAGCGCGTAGCCCGAAGCTGTTCCCGAAGTCAATCTGCTGAAAGCGTATCCGCTGCTGTTAGTATAAGATGTGGGAATGATCGTCCCGAGTGTCGTCTCGAAAGACACGGGCGTGCCGGGCATTATCGGGTTGGAATACCGGTCGAAAACAGTGCAGATAACAGCGGTAACCGAGGCCCCGTCTGCGAAAATTACACTGTCCTCGGCCCATGCGATAATCCTCGAAGGCGGCCCGGGATTTGGTCGGGTAGTTACTGTTCCGGTGTCGTCGCCGGCAATGGCCAGCACTTCGATGCCGGAATGCGAGATAGTATCCGCTCGCAGATCTACAACCGCAACGCCGCTGTCGGTATAGAACAGACTCGGCTGGGGATGAGCCAATCCACCCGGCACAACGAACTCCACAAGCGTTTCGTTGGAGACGAGGAAGCCTCCCGCCGAATAAACATAGGCCCGGAGCTTTGTCGTGCTTACGCCGTCGGCCTGCAATTCGGTAGTGTCGGCTATAAGAAGAACGTTGTCAACTTCGGTTGTGCGAAAATAGACCTGACCGTAACCTATCGCCGAACCCGATCTCACGAGTATTATCGCGTCTCCCGGTTCGAGTCCCGCAGTGAGAACGACTTTCGCCGTTCCGCTTGTATCTGTGATCACGCTCGGCGTGATTGTGCCGAGGCTCGTTTCAAATGTAACCGTTTCACCGGCCTTGAGATGATTGCCGTATTGGTCGAGGATTCGGGCATATATGAAAATATCGTCCGCGCCGTCGGCCCAGATAGTATCTCCGGGCACGTGTGTCGAATCCGCCCAAACAAGGATAGTCGTTGCCGGCCCCGGTTTGAGGAATATCCTTACGCTGTCCGCTCTAATAACCGGTGTTCCCGAAGAATCGAATATCGCCTCTCCGATAACCCATGCCTCGCCGCTGCCGACCTCGGTGCTCGCGGTGAAAGTCGTAACGCAGCTTCCGCCCAGTGTGAGCTTGGGAGAAACGACCGTTCCCGCGGTATCCGCGGGGCGCACCCGGAAAGTGACCTCCGTGCCGTCGGAAACCGGGCTGCCCTCCGTGTCGAACACCTGGCAGGTGATTATGGACTGAACCATTCCGTCGGCGATAAGTTCAACCGGATTGGCGGTCAGCAATAGCATTCCGACGTTGCTCTCTCTGATCTCGACCTCCGTAAGCTCGAAAACCCCTCCGCTTCTCGTCCAAACACGGGCGGTTCCCGGTTCGGTTCCCGCAGTGAGCGTTGTGAAGGCCTGGCCGCCGGAATTTGTCATCGTGTTGTCCGGCGCGATAGTGCCGAGGTCGGTGCCGAATTGCACCGATTCTCCGGAAAGAAGCGGATTATGGAAATCGTCGAAGAGCGTG
>DAOWNU010000195.1 GCA_030642425.1 bacterium
CTCCTCGTAACCGCTCGTGCCATTGACTTGACCGGCAAAATAAAGGCCCTCGAATGCGCGGTGTTCGAGTGTAGATTTGAGGCCGCGTGGGTCGATGCAATCGTATTCGACCGCGTAGCCGGGGCTGTTCATTATGCAATTTTCAAGACCGGGGATCGAGTGAAGCGCGCGCTCCTGAACCTCTGCGGGGACGCTCATAGATACGCCGTTGACGTATAGTTCCGGGACATTCGGGCCCTCGGGCTCGAGGAAAACCGTATGTTTCGCCCTGTCCGGAAACCGGATGAATTTGACTTCGAGCGAGGGGCAATAGCGCGGTCCGGTTCCCTCGATACGGCCGTCGAACATGGGGCACGATTTAAGATTGCCTTTGATAATGTCCCGTGTTTCCTCAGTCGTGTGCGTTATCCAGCAGAATTGCTGTTTGTCCGCCGAAATTTTTTCCGTTGTGTGGACAGAAAATGGCCGGTAATCCTCTTCTCCCGGCTGGACGACAAGCGCGGAGTAGTCAATATTTGTCGAAGATATTCGCGGTGGCGTGCCGGTTTTAAATCGAAAAAGCCCGATGCCGTTGGCTTTCAGCCATTCCGAAAGGCCATTTGCGGGCGGCTCGCCTCTTCGTCCCGACGGTGCCTCATCGCGGCCGGTGAATATCTTGCCGCGCAGGAATGTTCCGGCGGCGATTATTGCGGATCTGCATTCGATTTTCGTTCCATCGGCGAGGATTGCGCCGGAAATTCTCCCCGATATTATCTCGAAAGATACGACTTCGCCCTGAATGATTTCAATATTCGGGAAAGGGGTCAATTGACTTCGGACTTCGCGTTCGTATGCCCGGCGGTCGTTCTGGCATCTCGTCGCGCGGACAGCGGCGCCCTTTCTTCGGTTGAGAACGCGATATTGGATTGCGGTTCTGTCCGCGCAAATGCCCATTATTCCGCCAAGCGCATCGACCTCGCGGACGACCTGACTTTTTGCGAGTCCCCCGGTTGCGGGATTGCAGCTCATCCGGCCGATAGCGTCGGATCGAAGCGTGACGATGGCCGTTTTCAGGCCGAACCTCGCCCCGGCTACCGCTGCCTCGACACCGGCATGGCCGCCGCCTATCACGAGTATGTCGTATCGAACAATCATGCGAATAAGATATATATCTTGTCGGGTTTTTCAAACATGTTTCATGTGAAACATTCAAGAAAATTCATTTGACCCGGGGCGAAAAAAGAATATAATATAAGGTTACGGAACTCGATGCAACAAGATATAATGGGAAAATTTCCGGGAATTATATTTACTCTTATTCTAATTGCCGCCGCGCTCTATGCCGGTCCGGTCGTCGAACTTATCGAAGATACACATAATTCGACCCGATTTCGCGTGCTATTCGATTTGCCGGAAATTTCGCCCGACGGCAATGGAGAATTCTCATTTTCGCTCGAAGGCTGCGGCGTTCGCGGCGAGGCCGGCGGCCCTGCGCTTTACGGCAGGACATTCTTTGTTGCAGTGCAAAAAGGATCGACTGTCGAGGTTATTCACGATGCGCCGGTCTTTTCCGAATGGCTCGCGATCTCCCCCGTGCCGGCGCCGGATCGCCGAACCGCCGGTATTACAACTATAGAGCGTAATGCGGAAATGTATTCGGAATCTTCGGGCGGCGGGATCGGCCCCGTGCGGACGATGACGATGCGCGGTGTCGAACTCGCCGCGATAGACGTCGTTCCGGTGGAGTTCGACCCCGCAAAAGGTGTCAGGTTTTTCCGAAGTGTCGAGATCGAGGTGCGACACACCGGCGGGGGTGATATAACCTGCGAACCGAGATTGTATCATCCGGTTTTTGAGAAACTCTGGCGAGGCCTTCTGGTCAACCCGGAGGCGGCGATGCCCCGCGAGAGACCCTTTTTAAGCTGTGCGTGGGATCCCGACGACGGCGCGGAATTGCTCGTTATCGCGTCGAGTTACTTCCTGGACGAGATAGAGCCGTGGATTATGTGGAAAATCTACAAGGGAATACCGACAAAGGTAGTAACGACGGCGGAAACGGGGGCGACCAAAGAGGATATTCAGGCCTATTTGCAGAACGCCTACGACACATGGCCGATGCCGCCGGTTTTTGCGCTTTTTGTCGGGGATAACGACCGTGTGCCGACATACGAGTGGGGCGGAAGCGGTATCGGTGACGGGCCTTACGGCTGTGTCGATGGCACCGATTATATCCCGGAAATACTGACGGGAAGGCTTTCCGCGGATCTGACGGAGCAAATGGAGGTTCTTGTCAGAAAGCACCTAAATTTCGAATTCCGCCCGGACACGAGCGACGATTGGTTTGCGCGCGGTGTTGGTGTTGTCAACGAGGACGGCCCACCTTACGGCCCCGACGATTCTTCCTATGCCGCCGCCGTGATATACGCTATGGATCGATGTCTCGCGGCGGGCTTTTCCTCCGCGCCGGTTTTCAGGGATTCGCTGGGACATTCGAGAACCGACGTTCTACCCTATATTCAGGCCGGATGCGCATTTGTGAACTACCGGGGACAGGCATATCCGGACTGGTATTCTCCTTTCAGGAACCTTTTCGCCCTGAATACCGGACGCAAATGCCCGGTTACTGTCTCGATAACCTGCGTTACCGGCGGGTTTCAATCCGGTGACAATAATCTTTGCGAGAGGAGCACCCGCGCGGGAACGGTCGCGAATCCACAGGGATCGGTCGCGTGGATCGGACAGGGAACGGTGAGTTCATATACACCCGAACGGTCGTCGCTGTCCAAACATATATTCGAGGGCTTTTTCCCGGCGGGGCTGAACGAACTGGGGGCGGCGCATCTTTACGGCAAAAACGAATTGATTGCCGAATTCGGGCCGACATATCAAGCCGAGGCCGAATACACGACATCCACGCTGATCGGCAGCCCCGAAATGCTCGCCTGGACTGCGCCTATCGGGTTTCCGAATATTGTTTATCCCCCCGGATTGCCGATTGGGCCGTGGGCTGTCCCGGTCAATGTCTCGGTTTGCGGAGAGGCTTTATGCGGCGCGCGGGTGGCGATAACTCAGGATACGCTTATGTTTTACGCGCTAACCGATTCACTCGGCAACGCATCTGTCGGGATCGACCTGATCCCGGATGCCTTAATTCCGATAGTATTCGTCGTAACGGGCCCGAATATTTATCCGTTTATCGACACTTTGGAACTGGTGATTTCGGGGGTCGTGCTTTTCGCCGCGCCGGTGACCTATGAAGAGGATATTGGCAATGGCGACGGCCTGATTAACCCGGGCGAAACATTCAGTTTTATCCCGGAGATAGTGAATCTCGGCGCGGACACGGCAACCGGGCTTACGGCTGTTGTGAGAACGGTCGAGAGCGTTGTCTGGATCGATTCGCTGACGAGTTTCCCGGACGTCGCCAATCTGGATACGGTCGGCGGAGTCCCGGTTTCCTTCTATATTCCACCGGAAAGTCCCGGAGTGGATACTCTGGATTTTGAGATCTATATTACCGGTCATCCCGACGGCCCCTGGTCGCTTAATTATATGCCCTTTCAGAAGATATATCGTTTCCGACCGGTAATCGATTCGACGATTGTTAGGGACAATTATCCTTACGGCGACGACGACGGCGTTTTGGATGCCGGCGAGAGCGCCGATATTTGTGTTTATTTCCGCAACACAGAGCTTGCCGGGGCGAATTGGGCGAGCGGCGCGATTTATCCGCTTTCAACTAATATTGTCGCAACGCTCGATTCTAATTATCATAGTATATGGCTCCCGGAGAGCAGCGCGGTTCTTCGGCCATGTTTCCATGTAACAGTGTCGCCGGAGGTTACGGCCGGCGCCGATGAAGAATTTTATATTGACATGATTGCCGACTGTAACACTTATACTTACAGGGATACGTTCGATATTTTCCTGACGATTGGCGACGACCCCGCTGCTCCGGGGCCATGGCTTTATTTCCTCGACAGCCTGTTTTTCGAGGATTTTGGCGACGGCGACGGAATTCTGGAGCCGGGCGAAAATGTCGGTATCCGATTGAGAATACTGAACGGCGGAAGCGGCAATGCGGCCGGAGTTCTGGGGAAAGTTATCCCTACGCCTTTCGCCTATTCCGACGGTTCCTACGCGCTTTTCGGCGATATTTTCCCCGGCGCGACCGCCTACAACTCTTTCGACGCCATAATATGCACGACCGCGGTCTATACGCCCGCCGATACGACAATCGAAGTCCCGATACGATTCTGCACCGCCGACAGTTCCTATTGCACAACAGTTCAAATATGGATGAAACTCGGCACCGGCGGCAATATCGGTGAAAGAGCGATATTTCCCGATAAACTGACGTGCACATCGCTCAGCCCGAATCCATTCAACAGCTCCGGAAAGATAGTTCTATCCGTTCCCGAAGATCATCCGTTCACAATAACAATAAATGCCTACGACATCTGCGGCCGAAATGTTGCGGAGATATACAGCGGGATTCTGTGCCCCGGGAATCACGAGTTCGAGTTTTCGCCCACAAAGCTGCCTTCCGGGATATATCTCATAAATATCGTATCCGGCCCGGAAAAAATCACAAGAGAAGCCCTGCTTATCCGCTGAATATCGGGTAAAGATAAACCGCGCATTCAGGAAAAACGTCGAGCACGACGCGTATTGCGAAGATGTAAGTGTTTTAAACAACTTCCTAAGGAAGCTCTTTAAAGGGCTTAGGTAAAATTAAATATTAAAGTTTAAAATACAAAATGGAGATTGCTGATTTTTGTCTTGATAAATGGTTTCATATTATTTATATTGTCTTCACAATAAATCTAAGATGGAGGTCAA
>DAOWNU010000197.1 GCA_030642425.1 bacterium
CACTTTCCATAATCTACAATAATTGTTCGGGTGGAATTTGTGAAATATGCGGGCTAATTGCTAATTTTGAATTGATTTTTCATACTCTCATCGCGGGGTCGTAGGAATCGCCGCTGTCCTCCGAATCGTCGTCGCCGGCTATCGAGATCAGATCGTCGAGATCGTATTTCCTGCGAAGATATGCCTTCAGACCCTTTAAAACCAGCTTTCTTCCCGGCGGGATAAGAAGAACGAACCCCAGAGCGTCGGTGACAACCCCCGGAGTCAGAAGAAACGCCCCGCCGATAAGAATCAACACGCCCTCGAGAATTGTGTTCCCCGGAAATCCGCCGCGCGCGAGGTCTCCGCGGAATTTCCGCCACGTGCCGATCCCCTGCTGTTTCAGGAGCCAGCTTCCGATAATCCCGGTTACGATAACTATCGCGACTGTCGGCAAAGTGCCTATAGCTTTGCCTATCTCGATAAGCAGCGCCAGCTCCCCAAGCGGGACGAGCACGAAAAGCAGCATCAATTTAAGAAACAAGGTTTTCCTTCCTTTCCTATAGAGGGGTTTGCAAAACCGCATTTCAGGTTACAGGTATAAAGAATCATTGCAAAATTAGCAATTATCAATGTTCCCCCCTTTCGGAACCCAGAGGGTGTTGTGGCGGGGCACCTATTACCTTTCACCTTTTACCTATTACCTTTTATCTAATTGCCTGCGAACAATTATAGCGAGTCGGCGCCGCATGTGCAAGAGATATTCGTTTTCGCTTGAGTTTCTCCGGAGATATTTCTATATTTATTTGTAAGACGGGAGAAGAAAGGAATTGGCCATGAGATTAAATCTTGCAGCCGTTATCGCGTTATGCGCGCTGTTTTGCGGGGCGGCGCTTGCCGATTCGTTGAACGTGCGCCTTGTGGGGCATTTTGACACGGGAGACCATACAAACGATGTTCATGTTTCCAGCGGTTACGCCTACGTTGCGGATCATATTAGTCTTCGAGTAATAAACGTTTCTACGCCCTCCTCGCCGTTCGAGGTCGGATTCTTCGATATGACGGACTTTGCCTATAACCTCTATGTTTCGGGCATTTATGCTTACGTTGCAAACGCCTATGGTGGTCTACGCATAATAGACATCTCGACGCCCTCATCGCCCTCCGAAGTTGGGTTCTTCAATACGGAGGACGAAGCTAACGATGTTTATGTTTCCGGTAACTACGTTTACGTTACGGACATTGATGGTTATCTTTACATAATAGATACATCGACGCCCTCCGCACCCTCCGAGGTGGGGCGCTTCGATACGGTAGGTTGGGGCTTTAGCGTTTGTGTATCCGACGATTACGCTTACGTTGTGTATGGATATTATGGTCTTCGGATAATTGACATCTCTACACCCACTGCGCCATTCGAGGCCGGATTCTTCGATACAGGGGGCTATGCTTATGGCGTATATATTTCCAGCGATTTCGCCTATGTTGCGGATGGAGTGAATGGCCTTCGTATCATTGATGTTTTCGACCCGACTTCTCCGTCGGAAGTGGGATTTTACGACACGGGCGGTTTGGCTCGTAGCATTTATGTCCTCGGCGATTACGCTTATATGACAGATGGGTATGACGGCTTTCGTATTATAGATGTTTCCGACCCGACTTCCCCGACGGAAGTTGGATTCTACGAAACCGGAGGTTATGCTCGCGGCATCTATGTCCTCGGCGATCACGCCTATGTCGCGGTTTGTGGTGATGGAGACGGCCTCTACATCCTCGACATTTCGTATTTCACCGGCATCGAGGAGTGTAACGCGTCCAAACCGGAGGATATAGCAATCTCCGCCTATCCCAACCCGTTCAATTCAGCGGTGACCATTTCCGTAAATTGTCATTCCGGCGAAGGCCGGAATCCAGAGGGTGGGGTCGAGGTCGAAATATTTGATATCGCTGGCAGAATCGTTTATGAAATGCCCGTAGGGAACGGGGCTCCCGTTCCGTCGTCGAACGGGCGCGGAAACCGCGCCCCTACAGAGATCGTCTGGCAACCGGATGACAATATTGGTTCCGGTGTCTATCTCGTCCGGGCGAAAATCGGGGACCGGCACGCGCCGGAGGCGATCATTACGAAACGCGTCGTGTATTTGAAATAACGCCGAATCCGCCGCAGGCGGTTGAGGCCGAACGCCCGTCGGCGCGTACCGACCGAAACGTAAGGCGGCTTTGAGGCCGCCTTTTTCTATCGCGCAACAATTACCACGCGCCGCCGCCGCCGCCACCAAAGCCTCCACCGGAAAATCCTCCGCCGGAAAAACTGCTGCTTCCCCCGCCGGCACCGGAACTGCGCGGCCTCGATGTCATCGCCGACCCGACACTGTTCACCGCGCTGCCAAGGCTGTTCACGAAAACATAAGGCATAAAAGCAACTCCCCTTTGGCCGACGAACCAGTCCGGAGCCTCCTTGAAAATATCGCTGAAAGCGTCCGCCCACTGATCCGCGACTCCGAGCGCCATAGCGTAGGGCAAAAGCCGCTCGAACACTGTCGGGTCATCCTTTGCCATGCGTTCGATTCTGTCCTTTTCCACGCGCCGGACGAACTCCTCGAATCCGGCGACATGGGCGGCCTTCGTGCTTCCGAGGCGCGTTTTGCGGGGCATATATCTCCCAACGATTATCGTGACGACACCGAGTATTATGAGAACGGGTATTAGCAGTATATTGAGGAAAAATCCGAAACTGAAGCCGAGTAAAGCCCAAAAAATTCCCCATCCGAGATATTTACTGCGCACCTTTTCCGGGTCGGACGGGAACATCTTCATATCCACGAGCGACTTATAGATAGCCTTTTTTATCTTTGGGATTTCGACATAAAAGGCCTCTTTCAGGCTAGAGACGGTTATCAACTTCTTGTCCGCGCATTCGGGGCATCGGTCTATCGCCTTTGCGATTTCCTCCGTTTTTATCGAGCCTTTGTCGAACAGGCCTTTATATATCAACCTTTCATGCTTTTTAAGTCCACTGTCATTATCTTTCAGCTTGACGAGAACATAGTCCTTTGTCGAGAAGAACACGAGTTTTGTTCTTTCGATTTCCACGATCTTGAGATAGCCGCGGACCGCGAGATCGACGATTGTCGATGTCATATCGCGCATATCGACCCGCTCGTCGATAAGCGTCCCGGCCTCGGCGGGCACGAGGTCTTCCGGCGGTTCGTAGCGGGGCGCGATAGACAGGCGTATCGGGTCGCGGCCTCGTTTGATATAGATCGCTCCAAGCCACAAAAGGCCGATCGGCAGCAAAAACAGCGGCCAGATAACTATTAAAATCCAAAAAACCCTTTTCGACAGGGAAGGCCCTTTTATGTAGCCTTTCGGCATGGAAAGGCCGATGCTCAAGCCCTCGAACGTCCCCAGCGGCCTTGTGCTTCGGAAGCGGACGGTGTTGTTCTCTATCTTAGAAGAGCAATTGGACTCTTCCGAGCCGTAGGGGCCGGTGAAACAGGTCATTTTAAGTTCGTTATTCGGCATGCCCGACGGCAAATAGACCGTCGCGGAGGCGGACAAAATGTCGCACTCCCATTCCGTCCCGGTAACATTCCAATACAGTTCGTCGTAATTGTCGAAAAAGAGGATCGCGTTCTCCACGTGGTATTTGATAACATATACATGCGTCCCGGTTACCGTAATATCGGGGGAGCCGATGCGTATCTTGATATAGTCGCCCTCGCGCTTGACCCGTTTTTTTCGGGAGTTTCCCTCCTCGTCGGTGACCTCGATATCGCTTATTCGCACCTTCTTTTTGCGGAAGGTCGTTTTGTATTTATATGGTATATTCCGGTAAATGCCGTGGCGATTTTCACCCCCGAAATCGACGATAATCCTCTCCTCGACCCGATAGGAGCCATCGGTGAAAAGGAATATATCCGTTTTAAAGTTTTTGATATAATACGCGCTCGCGGACGAAACGATGGACATAATTGCCGCGAATATCAGGATTTTTCTAAACATAATCCCACCTTTCGGGAGTTAGGGAATTCCCAGACACTACACTACCGCTTTTTTCAACTCATCAACTCTTAAAATCGATTTTCGGCGCGGCTCTTGCCGCCTCGTCGTCTATCTCGAAATATTCGCGCTTCTTGAAACCGAATATCATGGCCACAAAGTTCGTCGGAACCTTCTCGACAGTGGTATTCAGGTCGCGGACAACGGCGTTGTAATAGCGCCTGGCCTGCGAAAGAATTTCCTCGATATTGGAAAGCTCGTCCTGAAGGTCCATAAAATTCTGGTTCGCTTTAAGATCGGGATAGGCTTCCGCCACCGCGAATAACTGGCGCAAAGCCTGTGTGAGCATATTCTCCGCGCCGGCCATTTTCGCGACATCGTCGGTGATCTGGATCGCCTGCTGGCGCGCTTTGACAACGTTTTCAAACGTTTCGCTCTCGTGGGTGGCGTAGCCTTTGACCGTCTCCACAAGGTTCGGGATCAGGTCGTATCGGCGTTTGAGTTGAACGTCGATATCGGCCCAGCCGTTCTCGGAGCGGTTTCTCAGTTCGACCAGTTTGTTGTATAGGCCGATCACGACAAAGACGAGGATTATCAGCACAACGGCAAATAACCCAAGGCATATCAATAGAATAGGGATCGCCATAGCTTTTCCTTTCTAATACGATTTATATTTCATGTTTTTCATATTCCTGCGCGTTCTCTAAGCCGAGCCTAAGCCTTTTATGGTCATTGAATATTAAATTTATACATTCGCCTCGTGAAAAAATCGTTTTCCCGGAGTTTATAAATCCTCAAACCTTAATAGGCACGG
>DAOWNU010000300.1 GCA_030642425.1 bacterium
ATTGCAAAATTAGCAATGAGCAATTAGCAATGCAAAATTGCCCCGCACCGCATCTTTGCAGAATGGGGGGCGACCGAAAGGTCGCCCCTTTTTTATAATCGCCCGTCGAACTCCCTTCGGCAGGCTCAGGGAGCGAATCCGACGAAGTCGGTTGAGCACATTATCTGCGGCATTGCCGTCGGCATTGCCGATCAATTTTTGGCATCGCCGGCTCTTGGCCCTATCGGCATCAGGTAGAGCGGGACGCCATCGACATCGAAAAGCGAAGACACCCGGTCGTCGTGGAACGCGCCTATCGCCACGGTGGAAAGGTCGAGCGCCTCTGCCACAAGATATATATTCTGTCCGATATGCCCGATTTCCATGTGGACATATTGATAAGCCCGGTCGCCGTAACGCGCCTTTGTGCGCTCGTATATCCCGAACAGACAGATAACCGCGGAGGCCTCCCGCAGGGAAGATTGCCCCAGCGCGGCATCCGCCAGCTTTCCGGCAAAACTGCCCTCCACAAGAAGCTCCAGTGAGTGGGATTGCACGACATAGCGATATATCCCCGGCGCAAGGCTTTGGACATCTTCGACGAGGAAATATGTGTCGATAGGATAGGTCGCTCCGGCGCTCGGGGCCGCGCGGAATCTGCCCCCGGGATCGGTTATCCCGGAGGTGGCCCACAAAAGCTCGCTCGCCTGTTCGAGAGTGATCCCGCTCCCGCCGTAACCTCGCCTGCTTCTTCGCTCCTCGATAGCCCTGTGAACGGACATTTCCGCGCCCGGAGGCTCGGGAAGTTGAATTGTAACTGCCATGGTCGCCCCCATAATCGTTAAAATAAATATACACGAAAGAATCTTATGTCGAGACCGCACTACTTCTCCTCTGTAGTCTCCCCCTCATTGACCACTTCGGCGTCGAGAATGTATATCGTTTCCTTTGGCCGGCCCATGCGCGGGTCCGCAAGCTCGACCTTCTCGAGTTCAAAGACCACGTCCATGCCCTCGATAACCTGCCCGAAAATGGTGTATTCGCCGTCGAGATGCGGCGCGGGTTTGAACATAATATAGAACTGGCTTCCGCTGGATTCTTTTTTCGGGTTGACAGCGTCCCCGCGTCGCGCCGCCGCGAGCATTCCCGGCGTGTGTGAGAGCGTGGATATTTCCGCCGGGAGAGTGTATCCGGGGCCGCCGGTGCCGTCGCCCTTGGGATCGCCGCCCTGAGCCATGAAACCGGGGATTATCCGGTGGAATGTCAGCGAGTCGTAAAAGCCCTCACCGGTGAGTTTGAGAAAATTCTCGGTGTGAATCGGCGCGATATCGTCGAAAAGCTCGATGTAGATATCCCCGAATTCCGTCGTGAGTTTAACCACTGGTTTGCTCGTCGTTTGCCAGACCGGCAGTTCGATTTCTCCGCTTTCGCCTTCGGTGGCGAACACAAACCCAGCGATCATCAGGCCCAAAAACAGAATTGCGACCATAGTTTTCATCCTTCCTCCTTGTTATGGCGCTCCGTTTTTCCGCAGAACGCCTTCGTATTGTTGAAGTTTTTCTCTTGCCAGCGCGACAATAGAATCGTTATCCGAAGTTTCGACCATCCAATGCCACACGAGTCCGGCATCGTCGAACCTCTCCCTGAACTCGAGGGCGAGGGAGAGGTCGTATAATACGGTCTGATCGGAGCTTCCGGCGCAGGAAAGGCTGTCCGATGCGGACGGTATCAGTGTGTTCAGCGCGACATCGACTTTCCCGAGGCGCACCGCGAGTTCGCCCATTCGTTCGCCCAGAGCGCACCGGAATTCCCCGGCCGGGAGTGTGTCATAAACCGCGCTTGCGGTGTTGAAGCCCCGTTCGTATTCCGCCATTTTATAATACACCCTGACAAGTCCCAGCAGCGCTTCTTGCCTAATTTTTATTGTGGCGCCGGGATCGTTTCTGAGGTTATTGAAGAGAATTCTCGCCTCGGGGAGTTTTCCGAGTCCCTCGTAGCATCCGGCGAGGCGGAATTCGGTTATCGTCAGTTGTGTAACATCTTTACCGGTCTCGAGAATTTGATTATACAGGCTCATCGCCTCTTCGTGATTGCCCGTTTCGAAATAGAAATCCCCCAGCGCGATCATCCCCCTCGCCGCGACGGGCGAGTTCGGGAATTCTCCGAGAAGCTGGGAAAATATCTCCGATGCCGCCGAAGTGTCGCCCATGCCGAGATAGCACAGCCCCATGCGGTAGCTCGCCTCGACCCACAAAGAATCGGGAATATTCCGGTTGCGCAGTCGGTCGAAAGTTATTGCGCCCTTCTCGTAATCCCCGACCTCGCAAAGGTAGCTGCCAACATCGAGAAGAAGCTCGCCCACAAGGGGAGAATCGGGAAATTTGCGCAGGAATTCCTCGGTGATAGTCAGCGGGTCTTCGTAGATACCGAGATGATAGCGCGATCTTTCCGCCGAAAAACGAACCCTGTCGGCGGTTTCCCGCGAGACTGCATACATCTCGATATTATCTGAAAGCTCGATCAATTCGGCATATTCGCCCCGCGCGAAAAGTATCTCACTCAGGCGCGATACGACGTTGTCCGCGCGCGTGTTGCGTCGATAGTTATTCAAAAATCGCCGGGACATTTCCACAACTTGCGCCGTATCGTCCATGGCGTCGTAGGCGAGGATTAGGTCGTAGAGTGCGTTATCGCAGACCGTTCCCCTGCAGGTTTTGAGAAAATCGTTCAGTTCCTGAGCCGCGCGTCCCGGACGGCCTTCGGCAAGGTATGTCTCGGCATAGGTAAGGCGCGCACGCTCCGCGAAATCGTCGTCGAAACCGGAGAAAACGGTGGTAAAATATATTCTCGCGTCGTTATAATGCCTCGAGCGATAATAGCACCATCCAAGCCCCCAGCTCGCCTCGCGCTTTCGGTCGTCGCAGCAATCGTATGCGAGCTGGTAGAAAATCCTCGCCTCGCGGAAACGCCTGCGATTATAGGCGCATTCGCCCGCGAATAGGTTGCATTCCCCGATAAGGTCGGTGTTTTCAGCCACCTCTGCGGCACGAATAAAATTATCCTGTGCGGCGGTCAGTTCGCCGTCCTGCATAAAAAGGTATCCGATTCGCATTAGCACGTCGGCTTTCAGGTCGGGCGAGAGATTTACCAGCAGCGTGCTGTCCTGCGATGCCGCCGTGGCCTTCGTCTCAATCTCGCCGAGGATCGATAAGTAGGGCAATCTGCCGGCATAGGGCGAATCCGGGAAGCGGCGCTGAAGCCGCTCGAATTGTCTCATCGCCACAAGGTGCCTGTTTTCCATAAAATCGACCGCGGCGATAAGGAAAAGGGCCTCATCCGCCCACCAATGCGCATTTTTCCGCGATGACATCTCGTAGAAATCGAGCGCGGCGCTCAGATGATTTCGACAATCCTCCCAAACAAACAGGAGACAAATATGTCCCGCTGCTTAACACTTGCTTTTCTAATAATAATCGGAAACCTGACGGCGTATGATATTGCGGCGGATCGCTGGC
>DAOWNU010000163.1 GCA_030642425.1 bacterium
ATAGACCGGAACATCCTGAAAATCCGCGTTCACAACGATATAGCCGGTATCGGAAATTGCCGAAAAAATAAAGGAAAGCGTATCGGTGACGCCTTCAGTCACATTGACAGCTATCGAGTCCGGTTCGGGTTCATAGCCCGTCATTGCTACTTTTATGATATAATCTCCCGGTTCGATTTCGATAGCGATGTCCGTTATTTTGCCGGATTGAAGCACATCGTCGATAAAGATCGATGCCCCGGTCGGCTCGGACATCACGAATATCGTCCCGTTATCGGGATCGGGTTCGGCGCCGTTGTCGCAACCGAAAAAGACGGCAACCCCAATTATTAAACTCACCAAAAAAATATTTCCTTTTGTCATGTTGCCACCGGCTCCTCGATTTCCGTTTTCACGCTTGAAAAAATGTTTGTCACGCTTATCGCGCCAAACTTGCAGGCGTCGATACACGCCCCGCATCTGTTGCAGTCCGGGCTGTTCGGGCTTTTATAAATATCATGCTCGACCGGACAGCTATATGTGCAAAGGCGGCATTTAGTGCATTTGCTGCTATCGACACTAAATTGCAACAGGCTGACTTTGTTGAATAGCCCCAGAAATGCTCCCACGGGACAAAATCCACGGCAGAAAGGCCTTTTCATCATAAGGAAGGCCAAAAGGAAAATCCCGAGGAAGATCATTTTCGTAGTGAAAAGCCTCCCCAGAAGCTCCTTTAGTTCGGGATGAAGCAAAACCTGCGGAATTCCACCCTGGAGCGCGCCCTGCGGGCAGAATTTGCAGTATGTTGTCAACCCCGGCTCGAATAGTTCCTCCATCTTCCCCGTTTCGGGGTTTTCATAGACAATAACCTCGCCGGTCTCGTCGTCGATCATCGGGACGATAGTGAGCAGGGGGCCAATAATAACGAGGCCTATTAGGAAAATGTATCTGCCGTAGCTGATCCATTTTGGGAGCTTGATATGAGGCAGCTTGATCTTCCTGCCGAGTTTGAATTCGAGGTCTTGAAGGAATCCGAACGGGCATATCCATCCGCAGGTGGCCTTGCCGAGCATTATCCCGAAAGCCCCGATCATACCGAGGGCATAAAACGGGATAGCTTTGAGTGCGATAAAATGCTGGACGCTGCCGGCGGGGCAGGAAACACATGCCGAAGGGCAGGCATAGCAATTCAATATCGGGGCCACAAAGGCCTTCAATTTACCTTGATATATCTGCGGATTCCCGCCCCAGGCCTTGAAATAGGCATTTGGAAGGATCGTTCCGAGTATCTGGGAGATGGTTCGTAGAAATGATCTTTTCATATCGATTCGGCGAAATTCCCGATACTCAACCTATGCCTATACAGGACAGGCAGAGAATAGAGGCGTTGGTTAGGATTTCCTCGACATCGAGAAGCTCGATCCCGTGGGCGATAAAAAGCGCGGCAAGCGCAACCAGAAAAAGAAATGCTCCCCTTCTCCAGAGCGGAAACGCTCGTTTCTTACTATCTTTCACAACAAGACGCCTTGTATTTATTTAGGCTGCGGAACCAGATTCTTGAAAGCTTTGCTCGGTTTGAAAACCGGCACCACTCGCTCTTCTATCGGCACAGGTTCGCCGGTGCGCGGGTTCCGCGCGATCCGCGGCTTGCGGGACTTCAGCTTGAAAGTGCCGAAGCGCCTAATCTCGATGTCATTTCCCTCGGTCATGACATCCTTGATAGCCTGAAGAAAACTCTCGCAGATCGCGGTTGTTTCCGTTTTGGTGAAGCCGGTCATTTCCGCGACCCTTTCCACCAGATCGGCCTTGGTAATAACTTTTGAAACTTTTCCGGGCATTTTCCTCCAATCCCTTCAATTTGAGTAACTTCTCAACAAAATATACTACCTGTTATTCACATTCACAAGTAAAATATCGCCTATATGCAAACGTTTTGGATTAATAGATTCGTTATCGCGCAAAATCGCGTCCGTCGTGGTTCCATATCTCTGTGCAATAGCCCACAAAGTCTCGCCTTTTTTGACTTCGTGCGTAACCGGCTGAGTCCCGTGGCTGTTAAAACCCTCTTTGGATCGCGTTGAGTATATACTCAGCACTTCCCCGATATTAATATTATCCGAGTCCTTGTCGTTCCAACTCACGATCTCATCGACCGAAACGCCGTGTTGGACGGCGATCCGGCTTAAAGTTTCACCGGATTCGACTTTATGCAATACAAGTTTGGGCTTTCCCGATAAGCTCGATGCCGGAAATTCCGATACGCCGCGGATCGTCAATTTTTCCCCGGCATCGATGTCGTTGTTTCTTTTACCGTTCCATGATTTTATCTGGGATGTCGAAACGCCGTAATGCTGGGCGATACCGCTCAGGGTTTCGCCGGCGGTTACTTTATGAACGAACGCGCTGCCGGATTCTGCGCGATTTGTCCGGATCGTGAGTTCCTCGCCGACCTTTATTCGGTCGCTGGATTTATTGTTCTCGAGTTTGATCGCGCCAACCGATGTGCCATAGCTCTCGGCGATACCGCTCATCGTTTCTCCCGATTTCACCCTGTGCACGACAGTTCTTTCCGCCACGACATCTTCCGCGCCGGACCTGTCGGTGTAGATCGCGAGCCTGTCGCCAATCTGAAGCCGTGTATCTTTTTTATTGTTCCACCGCTGAATCGATTCCACCGTAACACCGTATGCCGGGGCGATCTTTCCGAGCGTATCGCCCTTTTTCACCGTGTATATTATCCTCGACCGCCCCTGAGTGTAGCCGCCCGAACGTCCGGGGGAGTCTGTAATTACTTCGATTTTCTGTCCGATCTGAAGAGTGGTCTTATTCCCGGAAAGGCCGTTCCATGAAACGAGATCGGAGACATGGACATTGTAGCGCCGGGCGATAGCCCAGAGTGATTCGCCCTTCTGGATAGTGTGTATTATTTTGCCCTTCGGCTCGCGCCTGGATTCGCTTGCGAGAACTATCAATTCCTGCCCCGGATAAATGGTCGCGGTCGAACTCAGATCATTCCAGTTCAAAAGCTCCTCCGTGCGCACACCGAATCGTGCCGCAATCGTGCTGGGCGTGTCTCCCGATTTCACTGTGTATTTCGTTTTCGTTTTTCCGACAGGAATTTTCAGGCGCGCCCCGGGTTTAATAACCGCCCCTCTTCCTAAACCGTTGGCCAGCAATAGGTCTTCGAGACCGACCCCGTTATTCTCCGCAATTTCGGAGAGCGTATCGTCTTTCCGAACGGTATATAATTTTCCCGCGGAATTGCTCCTCGTGTGAACAACATTTCCGCGAGCCGGAGTGGCGCTTTTCGCCGCGAGCGCTCTGGCGGCCTTGGAAGAAACCGGAATAACCAGTTCCTGCCCGATACTCAGCCTGTGCGCGCTTCTCAGCTTGTTCGACTCGACAAGAAGCCCCACGCTCGTGCCGTAATGGATCGCGATCTCGGAAAGCGTCTCGCCCTTTTTGACCTTGTGGTGCGCCCAGACCGTTTTTTCCACTTCGGGGATAGCGTCGTATCGTCCCGCAAAACCCTCCGCCTTGCCCGGCGGAACACGAACGGAATAAGCCGTAGCGTCGGGAGCTGTGCAATAACGGAGAATTTCGGGGTTTATCTTTTGAATAAAATCGAGTGTCGTGTCGGTGCATTGGGCGATAAGGTCGAGATTTGTAGGTTCATCGACCGTAATAATCTCAAACTCGTATGGCTCATGGGGAATAATATGGAAACCGTAGGCCTCCGGGTTTTTCGCGATTATCAGGGCGGCCATGAAAAGCGGGACGTAATTCTCGGTTTCGGTCGGAAGATCGAGCTCCCAATAGTTGTCCGTTTTCTGTTTTTCGATAGACCTTTTCATACGGCCGTCGCCGCAATTATAGGCTGCGAGCGCCAGCTCCCAATCGCCGAATTTCTTATACAGGCTGGTAAAATATTCAGCGGCGGCAAGCGTAGCTTTTTCCGGATCGCGGCGCTCGTCGAACCACCAGTTCACCTCGAGATCGAAAATCCGCCCCGTGGATTTGATAAACTGCCACATCCCGACAGCGTGTGCCCAGCTGCTCGCCCCCGGCGAAAAACCCGATTCGATAAGAGGAAGATAGGCCAGATCGAGCGGCAGCCCTTTCGAGGCAAAGATCTCTTCGATCATTGGCAGATACCGCCCGCTACGGGTCATCCAAACGGTGAACGGCTCGCGCGCCCTGGTTTGAAGAAAAACAATTTTTTCCTTGACCCTGTCGTTCCAGACCACGGGAAAATCGAATTCGCCCGCCAGCGCCATCGGAAGATCGCCCGCAAGCTCCGAAAGCCGGCGCTTCGTGTCCTCCGATAAGGCCCTGTCCTCGAGAGCGACCGAGAGCACAATAGGCGCGGCGGTGGCTTCGAGACTGTCGGTGTGGGCAAGCGCAAATCGATAATCGTAGGCGATCTCGCGCAGGAGCAGGTCGGTGCGGGCCGAGAGATCGACATCCTCGGAAACATCGACCTGCGCAATAAGCCTAAGCGCCTCGTCGAAATCCACGCGTGCGCTCTCCCAATCGCGTTTCATATTGTGCATAACCCCGGCGGCGTAGGCGGCCTCGGCGGTCTGAAGAAGATCGTATGCCGGACCGACTTCCCGCTCGAATTCCGCCGGTGTCGTTGTCGAAACGCCGCTTTTCACAAGCTCTTTCGAACCGCAGCCGAAAACAAGAAGGCTCGTCAGGGCAATTGTAAGGAATAAAATTGTTGGCCTGAAAAATCTCATCGTCCCTATTACTATAAGTATAGTCACTTCCTTAAAATGAATACTATAACTCAACTCGTTACATGTCAATGACTTTTTATGAAATCTGCAAAAAAGATTTTTTCGCATCTATTAAAGAAAGAGCGATAATCTACGTGTTTATAATAAGTTACGCCGATCACATAACCATTTACTATATTGAATAGTATTTTTTAGCCTTTAGATTAAGGAATTAAAAGAGCGCGTTTTTCCTGTTTTCCCAAAAAAAGAACGCAAAAACAACACTAACCCTCAATTTCCTTCACCTTCTTCCTCTTTTTCGTCCAGATTTGCGATTTCGGGACGAAACCGAACTCGATAAGTGTGAAATCGTCGTAACCCCATATTGCGCATAGCCATCTGAAAATGCTGGACAACAGCTTATCGCCCTTTATACGCTCGTGTTTTCTGACCAGACTCGCGTGATACCGCTCGGATTTTTCTATATCGCGCGTTTTAATAGCCTCTTCGAGTTCATCGATTTTTGCGGCCAGAATTGCGAACGGCGTTTCAGGGAGAGCCTGCGGTCTGCCGAGTGCGACATAACGCGCGTTGGCCTCGACCATTTTTTTTGCGAGCGCGATTATTTTCCGCCGGTCTTTCGGGATGCGGCCCACCGCGCCGAAATCGGCGATAATTTCATGCTCGATAACACCGCCGGTCTCCTCGGCGGCGCAAATCGATTGAACC
>DAOWNU010000177.1 GCA_030642425.1 bacterium
CGGAAGAGCCGTCCAGCGCGCCCCTCGAAAAGCCGCCCGCCGCCACGCTAATCCAGGACATCGAAACGGCCTCGTCTGTCGTTACTGTTATCTCGCTGCTGATCGCCATGTTCAAACCGACAACGAGAAAGGAGCGGAAATAATAATCTGTCGATGGCATAAGCCCGGCGATTGTTGCGCTCGTGTCGATTATCCCCGCGGCCATGCCCTGCGGATCGGTGGTGTCGATTCCCGGTTCGGTGTCGTAATGGACTCTGAAATTGCCGAGTCCGGGCGGGTAAGGCGGCCAGGCGAGACTCACGGACGCCGCGGTATGGGCTGTCTCCACAAGAAGAAAATCCCAGCCGGTAAGATTCAGCCAGATTTCGATCTCGCCGCTTGTGCCGATATTTCCGGCGGCATCTTCCGCCTTGGCGAATATCGAATGGCAGCTCAGATCGTCGAGACCGGCGGCGTCCCAATCGCAGGTGTATGGCGCCTCTGTGTCGGTTCCGATTTCCGCGCTATCGACAAAGAAGCGGACGATCTCGACGCCCTCGTTGTCCACGGCCTGCACAGTGATAGTTGCCGGCGGGATAACGCTGGCGCCGTTTTCGGGCGATGTTATAGTCACGACCGGAATTTCCGTGTCCTCATCCTCCGAGCATCCGGCGATTATGAGCATGGCGATAATGATAAGCGCGATAATTCTTTTCATTTATATTTCTCCCAATTTTTCCGTGTTCTTGAATACAATTGTTCTAATTTGAAATTTCTTTTTTTCTTTTTTTTAGAAAAAGCGTAAATATTGCTTAATCCATTTCAATTTAACAATAAAAGTTCAAATGTCAAAGCTCAAATGTCAAATGAATGTCAAAGCTCAAATGTCAAAAGCCGCCCTTCCCCGGCGGTGCGGCGGCATCTATCGGTAGTGCAGCGACAATCATGCTTAGCCGCTGGCACGCCTCCCGCTACGTGCGATTTGGTTAAGATTGCTACACGATTTCGCACGCGACAGCCGCGCCAGCAGGGATAGGAAATATTAAATATCAAACATCAAAAATTAAAATTACATACCAAAAATCAAAATGAAAAAGGCGGCCTCCACAGCCGCCTTATAATATTCGTCGAACCGTCAGCGCCTCCGCCGCGGGCGGTCCGGTTCGACGCAACCTCATCTGTCGGCATTGCCGACAGATTTTGCTTGATTAAGCTCCACGGATTTGTTATATACAATAGTTGCTATTTCAAACGCAGTATCTGCAATAACAAGGAAATACGATGGCTATTAGATTTAAAAACAGTTTGGGGAATCGGATCGAGGAGTTCAAACCGATGACGCCGGGCGAAGTTCGCATGTACACCTGCGGCCCGACAGTCTATGATTACGCCCATATCGGCAATTACCGGGCGTATATTTTCGAGGACCTGCTTAGAAGATGGCTCAAATATCGCGGCTACAAAGTCACACAGGTCATGAATCTCACCGATGTTGACGACAAAACGATCCGCGAAAGCCGAAAACGCGGTATCCCTCTGGCGGAATATACAGAAAAATTCAAAAAAGCCTTTTTCGAGGACCTGGACGTTCTCGGAATCGAGCGCGCCGAGGTCTATCCCGCCGCGACGGAGCATATCCCGGAAATGGTGGAGCTTGTCAAAATCCTTCTCGAAAAAGGCTTTGCCTATCGCGGTGCCGACGGCTCGATTTACTACAGCATAGAAAAATTCCCAGATTACGGCAAGCTTTCCGGCAAGCGTATCGAGAAAAATATCGCCGGGGCGCGCATCTCTCACGACGAATACGACAAGGAGCAGGCCGCCGATTTCGCGCTATGGAAACGCTGGGACGAAAGCGACGGCGACGTTTTCTGGGAAACCGAGCTTGGAAAGGGCCGCCCGGGATGGCATATCGAGTGCTCCGCGATGAGCATGAAATATCTCGGCGAAAGTTTCGATATCCACACCGGCGGCGAGGATAACCTTTTCCCGCATCACGAGAATGAGATAGCGCAATCCGAGGCCGCGACCGGGAAAAAATTTGTCAACTACTGGATGCACAACGCCCATCTGATAGTGGAGGGCAAGAAGATGTCCAAATCGCTGGACAATTATTTCACACTGCGCCAGTTGATTGAAAAGGGCTACGACCCGCTCGCAATACGCTACGTTCTCATCTCGACCCACTATCGCCAGCAGCTTAATTTCACTTTCGACGGTCTCGATGCCGCCGCGACTTCGATAACGAGGCTACGCGAGTTCAAGTCCATGCTGGAATCTTTGTCGGGAGACGGGGCCCATTCCGAATCTGCGGAGTTTCTTCAAAAGGCGCGCAATAATTTCGAGAAATCGCTCGACGACGACCTGAATATCTCCGGGGCGCTTGGCGCCGTTTTTGAATTGGTTCGGGAGACGAACAAGCTTCGGGATTGCGGAAAACTATCCGCCGCCGACGCAACGCCCATTCTCCGGTTCCTTGAGGGTTTTCATCGCGCCACGGGCCTTCTCCCCGAAAAAAGGGCCGAAAAAGGGGCCGCAGTCAATATCGAGGGCGACGAATACACAATAGAGCGGGCTGTCGAGATGCGCGCCGATGCGAGAAAAGCAAAGGACTGGGCAAAGGCCGACACTATCCGCGACGCTATCGCCGTAGCAGGCTACACTATTAAAGATACGCCGGAGGGAACGGTCTGGCGGATATAACGCCGACGGTCTATTTGGCCGGTTCTTCTATCTATAATCAGGAGGAAAAATGCTCTGGGCAATTATCGGGCTTCCCGGAAGCGGCAGAACCACGTTGTTCAATCTTATCACCCATCGGGGCGCTTCCGCGCGCTCCGGCAAGGGGGCCGATATCGCCGTGATCAAGGTGCCCGACCCGCGTCTGGACGAGCTTGTCGAAATTTTCCAACCGAAAAAAATAACCCACGCCGAGGTCGAGTTCACGGATTCTATCGGACGGATAGGCAAGGGCGGCGCGGCATTCTCCGAACTTCAGCGGGCAAACTCGTTCGTTTATTGTATCCGCGCTTTCGACGCCGGTTTCGGCGAGCCTGACCCGATTACCGACCTTCATGTGCTCGTCGGCGAGTTGACACTTTTCGATCTCGGCGTAGTCGAACGCAGGCTCGACAGTATGGATAAGCTTATCCGCTCGACAAAACCGGGCGAACGCCAGCGTGTCGAGCGGGAGGGCGCATTTCTCGAACAAATGAAGGCTCATCTCGATTCGGGGGGCGTAATACGCGATCTGGAACTGTCGCCGGAGCAGAAGAAGATGGTCGATAATTTCGCCCTGCTCACGGCAAAGCCCACTATCGTTGTAATAAACTGCGATGAGGAGCGGTTTGCCCAAAAAGAAAGCATTTTCGCAGAAGCGCGGGAAGGCCACAAAAACACGGAGATAATCGCTATCATGTCCCAAATCGAACTCGAACTGGGCGAACTCGACGACGGGGAAGCGGGAGCCTTTCGCGAAGAATTGGGCCTGAAAGAGGCGGCGGTCGATAAATTCGTCCACGCGGCATACAAGGCGATGAAGGTCAAGACCTTTTTCACGGGCGGAGACCCGGAAGTTCACGCGTGGACTGCACGGGGAAAAGCCACCGCGCTCGAGTGCGCGGGGAAAATACACACCGACATTGCCCGCGGCTTCATACGGGCGGAAACGATCCATTACGACGAGTTTGTCGAAATACGGGACTGGTCGAAAGCGCGCAGTTCCGGAAAGTTGCGGCAGGAGGGCAAAGATTATCTCGTTGCGGACGGCGATATTATGCTGATAAAATTTGCGATATAGCAAGCATGTCCCCGATTTTAATAATAGCAATTGTCGCCGTGGTTTTTGTTGTCGCGGTGAAACTGCACGTGCCGCTGGGGTTGTCCTTTCTCGGTATCGCTATACTGCTCGGTCTTTTCGCGGCGCTGCCGCTCCGGGAAATCCCAATCGTAATAATCAAGGAATTAGTCGCGTTCGAGACCTTACGGCTGGTGGGGATTGTTTTTCTGCTCAGCCTGCTGGGCATCCTGCTCTCGGAGATGGGCGCACTCACACGGACTGTCGAATCGCTCCAGACAATCGTTGCCGACAGAAGGGCGAGCATGGTGATACCCGCCAGCCTTATCGGTTTGTTGCCGATGCCCGGCGGCGCGATGCTTTCCGCGCCCATGGTCGAAGAGGGCGGCAAGAATTTCAAAATAACGCCCGAGCGATTGACATTCCTCAATTTTTGGTTCAGGCACCTGTGGGAATATATCTGGCCGCTTTATCCGGGGATTGTCCTCTCGACGGGGCTGTTGAATATGCCGGTCGGCAAGCTGATCGCCCCGATGTGGCCGCTGACACTGGCCGCAATATTTTTCGGCGCATTTTTCGGATTCCGCAAAATCGAGGCCGCGGACGGCAAAGACAGTCCCGCTCCGGGCAAGGGCAAAGCCCTCTGGACTTTTCTCAAATTAACATGGTATGTCTGGACCGTGATTGTATTCGTTCTGTTCCTCGGTTTCGATATTCTGCCGGTTGTGGCGGTCTGCGCTTTGTTGATGCTGCTTTTTCTCCGTCGCCGACCAGCAAAAAAATTGAAAATCTTTGTGGGCGCGTTTTCATGGAGAGTGCTCTCGCTCGTGGCCGGTGTGATGATTTTCAAGGGCATGCTGGAAAATGTCGGCATCCTTGAGAGGCTGACCGGCCAGCTCGACGCCGTCCCCGACGTTCTTCTTCTGTTCGCGGTTCCCTTTTCGATAGGTCTGCTCACCGGTGTCAATTCGGCCTACGTCGGCCTCGGATTTCCGCTGTTGCTGCCGTTTTTTCTAAACGGCTCTTTCGACGCCGGCAATTTCGCTTTTGCTTATGCCTCCGGTTTCGCGGGGGTTCTGATTTCGCCGGTTCACCTGTGTCTCGCGCTCACAAAAGAGTATTTCGCCGCCGAGTGGAGCGGAATATACCGTTTCCTATTGCCGACCGCGGCCTCTGTTCTGGCGGTCGCGACAATAATCCTTATCATACTCTGACCCTCCGCCACAAGATGGATATTGATAATTGCGCATAGGGACGAATGGGATTTTTCTTGATCCAACGGTCTCGTGGCTGTCTCAAAACCTCTTTTATTTACAAAATAATTATGTATATTGTTTTTGCAAATAAAATGGAGGTTTTGAAATATGAGCTATGAGATACATGCGAATTACTATCAA
>DAOWNU010000014.1 GCA_030642425.1 bacterium
CGATCCTGTCCAGCTTGCCATTAACCGTTGCCGTGCCGGTGGCCCCCGCTGGATCGGGCACCCAGAAAGCGGTATCGGGGTCGCCTATCGCGCCGCTGCCGTCCCAGATAAGAATGCTGTCGATACCGTCGCCGTAGCGCACGGTTATCTCGACGAGGGTCGTGTCGGTGTAGCGGCCCGTCGTGTCGGGGCCGTCGATGTCTTTTAAGTGGAGAATCTCGACGAACTCGCTTCCGGTGATATATCTTATCGAATCGACCGACTCGACGCTGACATTACCGGCGCTGTCGCGTGCCACCGCGTAGAGCGTCATCCAGTCCAGATCGGAGAAACCGGAGAATGTGAACCTGTAATCGCCGTCCACCGGCTCCCAATCGGAATCGCCGATAGAGTTTAAATCCGCCGGGTTCTGCGTGAGGAAAATCCCGCTGACCGTTCCGCCCGCCGGGTCGATATCGATTAGAACATCGACCGTAAGCGACACCGAAGTATCGGAGGAAAAATCGGGCGTAAGCCTATTTCTGATCTCTATCGGGTCATCGATTATCGGCGACTCGGTGTCCAGCGTTATCGCACCAAGGCGATGATCGCTCACGTTATCCGCGAAATCGATGAGGCGGACATAGACGTCTCTGTCGCCGTCGGATCCGGGAGCGGCGTTCCAATAATAGGGCGTCGCGCCGTAATCGAAGCTTATCAGTTCGTGCGTGAAAAGGTCGTTAGAAGCGACGTTCACAATCTCGATTCCGCTGTTGTAACCGTCCGCGCTTGGGTCGGAAGGCGAAAGCGGGGCTATTTCGACAGTCGGTTCGTTTGTCCAGCCCGCCAGCGCGGGAACATCGAAACGGTGCGGAACGGCGGTTGTATCGGCCACCGCAACACCCGTGAACGTTGGCTCTTGGGTATCGACATAGATCGTCCAATCCCACGTGGAGGCGTCCTCAACGTTTCCGGCAGAATCTTCGGCGGTCGAGCGCAGATGCCACATGCCATTACTCGTCGGTGTGAATGAGAAGAAGCTGTCGATTTCGTCGCTACCGTAGAAAAATAGCGTATCCATGAAATAGGGATGGCCGGTGCCATAGTCGGTTTCGAGATAGACAGAGAAAACGCCGCTGTAGGTATCCGCCGCGGCGAAATCGATATCGATACCGCCGGTCCAGCCATTGTAATATAAAGGTAACGAGGTAGTATCGATTTCGCTCTCCGGGTCGGTATCGTCCACGCGGGTGCTATCGACAGGGGCGTGGATTCCCGGTTCCGGTATTATGCCATTGCCAACTTCGTCCCAGCCGGCGATGAAGAAGTAATACAGGCCGTCCTCATAAGCCAAATCGGAATCGAAATGGAATGCGCCCTCATAGTAACTTTCACCGGCCGCAGGCACCGGAACGTCCACACCGTAAAGGTCCCACGTGTCGCCGTGAGCGGCCTTGTAATAGAGAACACAGCTATCGACCACGCCGCTGACATAATCCTCGACACGGTAACCGACCGTGCAAACGCTGGTGCTTGTCCAGAAGGGCAGTGTATCCGAAACCGCGATAGGCGGCGTTGCATCCTGTGTGCTGCAGTATGTTTCCGACCAGTCCGAGAACCCGTAGTCGGCGCCGTCGAGCCAGCGATAGCGCACTTTGAAACAATACCGAACTCCCGAAAGCAAAGGGTCGTCGGCGGGGCCGAGTGCGCCCCTGCCAACCGGATAGGCATATTCGGCGGAATAGACATCGCCGAACGAATCGGCCATCTCCTCGATCATAAAGATCGAAATACTCGTGGGGCCGAGTGTATCCGGTAAAACCGGCCAGTCCGGAATCCCGGTTTCCGCCATGTCCACCCAAATTTCCCAGGCCGTTGTTGCGCCGGGAACACTTGCCGGGGCGCTCCATGTTATCGCGTTCTCGAAACCCGGAGTAAAAGCCGGTTCCGGGTTTAGTATCGGCGGCGCCTGAGCGTGCGCTATACCGATAATCCCCAGCACAAGAATTATTGCCGTTATTTTTGTAATTTTAAATTTCAAGGCCCGCTCCTTATTTGTAATATTCATTTTATCCGAACCTCGTATTACTTGAGGAGAAGCATACGCCTTGTTTCGGCGAAGCTTCCCGCTGTCATTCTGCAGAAATAAATGCCGCCGGGCATTTCCCTGCCAAGATTATCGATGCCAAACCAGAAAACGCTGTGTTCGCCGGCGGAATAATCGGAACTGGCGACCGTTTTAACGCAGCGACCCGAAAGGTCGTAGATAGATATTGTTACCCGTGAGTTCTCCGGCAGCGCGAATGGAATCTCGCATGTCGGGTTGAACGGGTTCGGGCGGACCGGCTCCAATGCAAATTGTGTCGGAAGATCGCCGCCGACAATTATTTTGGCCGCGCCAAAAATCGCGGCGGAAGACGTTTCGTGCATATCTATCGTTGTGCCGTTGCAAATCAGAGTTACTTCCCTTTCCGGCAGCGCTTTCGAGTCCCATGACAGTATCGTTTCGCCCGGAGCGACAATCGTCCATTCACAATCGGGGCGAACCGATCTGATATATCGGAAGCCGTTTTCACCGGCGATATATGCCCCGACATCGCGGTCGGGCGGTTCCGGCGGCAACGGAATGTCCAAAGCGTCGAGACCGGCACGGGCATAAGCGGAGGCCGCAATTTCGAGCATCGCATCGCCCGCGACAACGGTGAAAGCCCAATCCAGTTCGTTCACGAATGGCGACAATTTCCTGAATGACATCCCCGCCTCGGAGACGAAATCGCCCTCATCCCACGCGAGAAGCCAATAACCACCGCCGGGGATCAAGCTGTCTGTGATGTTATATGCACCGGCCGGGGCATCGTAGGCATAGAGGAGCGATGTGGTCGTGAAAGTATATCCCATAGCACCGAGTGTATCGTGAGGCGCGCCGACCGACCACCATCCGGGACCGGTCATTTCCCTATCGACCCGTGGAACCGCTATTCCCGTAACGTTGAAGTCCGCCGATGCGGGTATCAGAACCCAATATGCATGACCCGGTTCGAGGAAATAAATCGGCAGGGACATGCCCGAAGCATGATCCCATTCATAGACGTCGAGATTGCCGGGGAAAAGGACGTTTCTATTGGCATTATCCGGCAGGACGGGAAGGCTGATAAAATTCCAACCCGCAACAAGATGATAAGTATGAGTCGTTCTCAGTATTTCCGGCAAGGTAAACTCCAGGACTTCCGACCATCCGCTCTGGTTGCTGTTGGTTTCCGTGTCTCTGGCGTAAATTGTGAAGTAATGTCTGGAGCCGCCCAGCAGGTCCTCGATAGGGAACGTTGCGCGATAAGTCGATGTCGTTCCGAGATCGATCTCCTTGCGGAGCAGCGGGTCAGGCGACCATAGCCCCAATGTGCTCGCGGAATGCCGAAGCATATAGCGGTTGCACGAACTCCCCGGGCCGGGATCCGACCAGACCACTGTGAAAGAATCGAGATAATGACTTACAACGATCTCTTCGACAACCGGACACAGCGGCGGGTGGAAATACAGGCTGTCGTCCAGACCGCTTATTACGGGGAAATAGCCCTGAACGCCGTCGTAATTCGCCTGCCCCAGATTATCGACCGGCACTATCGTATATACATTATCGTGCCAGTTGTTCATCAAGTCGGGAGTGGTGTCGATATAGTGGTTGTCGGTTGGCGTGACTGTCGCCACGACGGAACCGAGAACGCCGACCGCATTCGAGCGATATATTTTTACGCTTTCCACTCCGGAGCCAGCGTCGTGGATTAAACCGGGATTCCATGTCACTTCGATCTCGACTTCGTCCACGCCGGTTGCGAACGACTGAATATAATCGACATTCGCGGTCGTGGGCGGCGTGTTGTCGATTGTGCTGCTCAGTGTCGGCGTGCTCCAGTCCGAGATATTTCCGTTGGCGTCGTAAAATCTCGCCCGGAAGAAATAGATATTTTCATGCAGGTCGTAAAGCGTAAATCCGAGCGTATCCCAATCGGTGCACGCCGCGCTTCCGAGATTATCATATCTATAGAAACCCGGATCGACGACGGTGGTCATAATATCTATCGGGCCGATGAGATTCATTCCGACTTCGAAATCGAAAGTATTGGCCCATTGGATTTGAACCGATTCGGCGTCGCAGAATGTAGTATCGATAAACCGGACATTTATACTGTCCGATGAGTATTCGGGAAAATCGAGAGAAACAGCCCACGGAGCGCCGACGCCTTTATCGACGAAAGCCGTGTCGAACTGTCCGCCGATCCACGGGCACTCGAACCACGTTACGTTGCCCGCGGAATCGTAGGGAACAACCAGATAGTAATAGCATTCCCTGTTCACAAGGTCGATAAGTGTGTCGGTCGGGCCGTCGTCCTGGAAAACCCAATCGAATCTTACGTAATCGACATGAAATTCATGTATCAGATAATCGTCCATCGCGTCTTCCCATCCTGCGGCGATAAGATCGGCCCACTCATCGTTAGTAGCGCGGTAAAGGTAATAGCCCATGGTGCCCGAGCCGCAATCGTTTTCGGGATGATGCGTGAAATCGACGCGGATACCGTCCTCGCCGAGCGAACGCGCCGACATATATGAAGGACAATCGGTCGGGACATCGTCGTTTGTGGACATTATTCTGAAAGAGGTCAGATCTGTCCAGCCATGAGTGTATCCGCCGATAACCCTGACCCTCGCGCTGAAAGCATAGGTGCTGCATACTTCGGTATCCCAATAATAGAAGTCGTTCATCGTCCAGCTGGAGAATTCCGAGGTTGTTGTATCGATAGTAGGCTCACCCATAGCATCCCGCAGGACGATGGTTTTGCGATATTGATATTCGTAATGTGGACTTCCGCCGCAAAGGCCGTGGTCGATATTGACCGTAATTCCCGCCCCGCTGTGATAACGGGGAAGCTCTTCGAGAAAAGAGCAGGGGGGAAATTCTATGGGCGCTTCGTCGGCACGTCCACGAATTATGAAATTCGACGTCCGCCTGACCCAACCGGCCTTATCCACCGGAACAATAACATAATAATATACGTCGCCCGGCGAGACAAAATAGTCGCGCCAGATATATCCGGGGCTACCGTCGTCGAAGAGCGAATCGCGAGGAGTGTCTCCGGGGGCGATATATCCCAGCGAGTATTCATAAAGCGCCCGGTAAATATAATATTTATAAATACCGGAAGCGCTGTCCGTTCCCCTCGACCAATTGAGTTCGATATAGGGCACGGGATCGTCGTCGCCGTAAGCGGGAGTTTCCACTTCGACTCTATTCGGTATATAGCAGTCGTGCATAAGCCACAGGGGGACCTCGGAGTATGAGCTGTCGCCCGCGAATTTGACCCCCGCGCTGAATAAGAAAACGTCGCCGTCGCCCCCGCCGTCGAAATCGGCGGAATCCATCGGCAACCACGTGGTTACTAAGTCCGGTTCAGCAGCGCCATAGGGCGTTCGGAAAAATTTATACTCGGCTCCGGGCACAACAATCTCGGGCATAATATTCAGTCTTGCCGAGTGCCCTTGAACAAAACCGTTCAAGAATAACGACCCTCCGAACAGCGTATCGCCGATAAGTCCGTAACCGGTATTCACCAGTTCCGGCGCCGGCGGAGGTTCCTGAGTTAACGCTGTTCCGACAAGGCACAGAAGAACAGCGAAAAGAGTTAATTCAACCACTTTATATCGGCTCATTCAAGCCCCCTTCCTCGGTCGAGAAAAAACATTTCTCGCCGGGTTCCTTATACAATTGTTTATTATTCATTCGTTCTTTTGCTCTAAACATAATATGTTATTTATAAATGCTCATTTTCAAAAAGTCAAGTTTAATTCGTCTTTTCAGTTTTTTTCTTCTCCCCCCACAAATTCTTCGTAGGGTTTAGTAGGTTTGATCGGTGGAGTCAGGACATCCAAAAGGGCAAGATAATCTTTGGCTCTGGCGCGGAATTCCGCCATGTATTTGCCCTTCACCGGCGGGCCGTCCGGGAAGGCATATCTGAGCGGGTTGACATATTTTCCACCGACCCTGACCCGATAGTCCAGATGCGGCCCTGTGGAAAGGCCGGTGCTTCCGACATATCCGATAAGTTGTCCCTGATAGACCTTCGCGCCCTTGCGAATTCCCCGCGCATAACTTTTCAGGTGGCCGTAACAGGTATATATCTTTCCGCCCGTATGCTTTATTTCGATATAGTTGCCATAGCCGCCCTTCCAACCGGCATAGACCACTGTGCCGTCGCCGGAAGCCGAAACCGGAGTGCCGGATGGCGCGGCATAATCCACGCCGTGATGGGGTCGATAAATTTTAAGTATCGGGTGAAATCTGCTGTTTGAAAAATGGCTCGATATTCTTCGATAGGTCAGCGGCGTTCTTAGGAGGGCTTTTTTTGTGTTTTTTCCGGACAGAGTATAGTAGCCCTGCGTGCTGTCGGGATCCATATAATAAATGCCGCCATAATTTGTGTCCGCAAGCCAATAATGTGCGGCGATAACGCGCCCCACGTCTATTCGCTCGCCCTCGAAAAAGTATTCCTCATACATCAGGGCAAAACTCTGGCCGTCGCGGGTTTCCGTGAGAAAATCGATATCGAAAGAAAGAATATCTGTAAATTTCAGGATCGCTTCCGCAGGCACTCCGAGATTCGCCATCGAACCCCACAATGTCGATTTGGTCTCGCCCTTGACCGCGCGGATAACATAGCTCAGCGGGATCGAATCCACAGTGCCGAGAAGCGTGTCTCCGTTTCGATTGATATTGTAGTGTTTCCAGGGGGAGCGTTCGAGTTCAAAATTCACCATCCGCCCAAGACTGTCCAGATCGACCATAACCATATCCCCCGGCTGGATTTTCCGGACGTCGAAAATATCGTCGAGGCCCCTGTCTATATCATAAACCACTCTCGGGCTGATACCGGCTTCGGTGAGGGCTATATAAAGGGATTCGTCCTTTTTTATCTTGCCGCGCCATCGGCAAACAGGATTAAAGGAGTAATTCTCAATTTCCGGCGAAACGGTTCGAGCGACCGCGCCGTTTCCAAGAATGTGGACCCCAAGCAAAGCAATTAGAAACAGAAAAAGGACGGGGACAATGTATTTGACGATCCCGAGCAGACCGGCGATCCAGACACGCGGTTTCGGCGAAGGACTTCTTCCCGAAGGGTCTCTATATTTCCGGGGAATACGCCCGTTCATCGCTTCTCCTCGAATATCTGGACAGTAAAGGCCCAGACCTCGGTTTCCGGCTGCCGCCAGCATCCCGAAAGAAGACCGGCATCGAGACAAACCCGCCCGAGAATGTCGTTATTGTCGAGAGACAGGTCCATATCCTCCGGGAAAACTAACGCGGAATAGCTCCCATTCCTTATTCGGATACCTTCGATCCCAGCCACAAAATCCGCCGACCGGTCGATCCTGTGCATGTTCGAGATAAGGAACAGCTTCAATTTTATCGAACCTATTTCGTCTGGCGTGATAGGATTGTATCTCGGGTCGTAAAATGCGGAAGATACGGCCACGTTTTTAACCGCACGGGAAACCGGCTTTTGGGGGAAAATCGAGCCAAGCCCTCCCCTCTCTTTGCCGTCCATGTAAATCTTCAGGTGGACGCCATCGAAGGGCATTTTTTCAATATCTTCCGGCCTCTGCGGAATTGCTCCATACAGGCCAAGCTCCGTTTCTATCTCCGAACGCGCAAGTGCGAGAAGATATTTGCCCCCTTCATCGCTAAAAGCGGAGGGCGGAAAATCTTCCTCGCTTTTCCTGAAAGCCACGGCGGTGAGATAGCCGCAAACCTTCTGGTGATCGCCCGTTTTCATGCCCGTATTTTCATAACGCAAAACCTTGCCGCAATCTGCGCCGCATTCCGAGGCGGCATTAACCGCCGCGATAATCGCCGAAGGGCTTTCCGAAACGAGGCTCCCATCCGCGAAACCCGCAATAAGCCTTTCGGGTTTAAAAGCCTCGAAAGCGCAGATAAATGTGTTATCGACCGACTCGCAGGTTCCGATATCGAAAGCGCGGGAGAGATTTGAAACTGCGATAAACAGCGTTCGGTTCTCTCCGTTTATAGCGGCTAATTCTCTTCCCAGATCGGCGGCCTCTTCCGGCGAAAGGCTCGAAAGCCCGATAGGAAGCACGGGGCGTTTGCCGAAAAAGTAGCTGATAAATGGCAATTGTATTTCGAGGGAGCGCGGCAAGTGAGCATCGGATAAGGACTTATCGAGCTGAATCCGGGATGTTTCGAGCAACCGTTCCCCAAGATCGTTATCCAGAGGCTGGATTCCGATAGGAGTGGAAAGATCGGGGCCAATATATATATTAACGGGGTCGGCGGAAGGATCATAACCGAAAAGAACGATCCTGTCGATTTGCTGTGAACTTAGGACTGTATATGCGTCGGCCAGGAGATGACCCGTGAACAGGTAGGAATCGTTGGGGACGATCAGCGCGAAAGCCTCGCCCGATATCGACAGTGTCGAACTCGATTTGGCAAGCGCCTCTATCTGATAATAAAGCGCAACCGAAGAGGAAGGATAATCTTTGCCGTTGCAACACAAAGGACGGGTATCCTCTGCAAGGACCAGACCCTCAGGAATTAACAACAATAAGACGACCGCGTAGATTACCAGCCGCTTTTTATATTGGAAGCAGATTTTGGCTCCCCTGCTCATTAACGCTTCCTTTATATTGGCGTTACAATTATAAAACGGTCGCTTTTGTCTGAATAAACTCCTTTGTATTTTTGCCCTATTCCAATAATTTATAACTTAAATCTGTATTTCCAATTTGTCAATGTTTTTTTTAATTTATTTTCGGGTTCTATTTTGGGAAACTCGAAAACGCTTCGAAAAAATACCGGAAGTTTTATGAAACGATTTGACAATTCCTCCGGGGAGGAGCATATTCACGACGTGAAAGATTTCGAGAATATTAAAAAATACGATTACGAACTGCCCGGAGAACTTATCGCGCAATTTCCGGTCGAGCCGAGGGATTCTTCGAGGCTGTTAATACTCGACCGCGCCACGGGCGGCCTGCGGGATTCCGTTTTCCGGGAACTGCCGTCGCTTCTGCGCGAAAACGACCTTCTCGTGGTGAACGATACGCGTGTTTTCCCGGCAAGGCTGCTCGGCGAGAAATCCACGGGCGGGAAGGTCGAGATATTTCTTCTCGAACCTCTCGAAAACGGCCTGTGGCAAGCTCTGGTCAAGCCCGGAAGGCGGGTTAAACCCGGCACAATAATCAAGATCGCCGAAAATCTTTCGGTGGATATTGTGGATCAAAATGCGGACGGCAGCAGAAATGTGCTCCTTATCCACTCCGGAAATATCTGGGAAACTATCGAAAAATGCGGACATACACCGTTACCGCTCTATATCGACCGCCCGGATAAACCGGAGGATTCGGGGCGTTACCAGACCGTTTTCGCGAAAGAGCACGGCGCGGTCGCCGCGCCCACAGCCGGACTTCATTTCACAAATGAGCTGATGGATAACCTGAAAGAAAAGGGGATCGAAATCGCCGGAGTTACCCTTCATGTCGGATGGGGAACTTTCAGAAACATCTCCGCGCCGAATATCCGCGATCACAAAATGCATTCGGAATACTATAATATAGGTAAGGAAGCGGTTGAGTCGATCAATTCGGCGATTCGGGAGAAAAGGCGCATAGTGGCTGTTGGCACTACAACCGTCCGCACGCTGGAATCCGCCGCTCTGCACGGGCTTCCCCTCGCGCCGCACAGCGCAAAAACGGACCTGTTTATCGTCCCCGGATTCGATTTTAAAATCACGAAGGCGATAATAACCAATTTCCACCTGCCGAAAAGCTCGCTTATTGTTATGATCAGCGCATTCGCTGGTCGGGATAATGTTATGGCGGCCTACGAACACGCGATAAAAAACCGCTATAGGTTTTACAGCTACGGCGACGCGATGCTTATCGAATAAACTTCGAATCGCAAAGATCAATCTGTTGGATTATAAAAAGGGAACGCTCCGCGCCTAAAGGAGGGGGAAGACGCAGAGCGTTGTGAAAATTCTGAAACCTAATTACGATTATCGAGCTATATGATTTTCTTCTCTTCTATGGGAGATCCGTTCTCGCCCAAAGCTGAACTGTCATTGTTTGATCGCCGAAATCCGCATAATAACGCGGCACGACAAATTTCATCCATAATTTTTCCGAATTGGCGCCGTCCACACAAAAAGACAAATGCTCTCCACCGCCGAGAAGACTTCCCTCTGCCCATGTTAAAGCCTCGGTGATAATATCGTCCGCATCGAACGTTACCGGCGGGTCGGCTTCGTCGTTGAAATGGCCATAGACCGTTGTCGTGTCCCAATTGATGTGATCCGAAAGTATCCAGCCGGGGAACGGAACGCTCACCGCCAATCCCAGATCAACCGTAACATTGCCGATATTCGATATCTGGATACCGTCGGCGGAACCCATCACGACAGGTTCCATGGGCGAGAGAGTATCTGCAATAGTCCAATCTGCGGTCGAGAGGATAAGGTGAATATCCTGTGGAACGAGGTAATCCACCCATCCGGTGGAGACAACTCCGGCGCCGTCGTTGAACAAGAATTGATAGCGGAACGTGTCCTCGTAGGCGCATCGGAAAGTGAACGAACGCTCGAATAGCGAGCCGTCGTCATAGACATGATCGGGAGTTCCGAGGTTATAGAGCGTGCGCGAGCCGTCGTCGATCTCGAGCTGGGCGGTTGTAGGCAGGTTATTGTCGGTGTCGGTGTATGTGCATGAGAAATCGACCCAGGTAGTGTCCCTGTTTATCGAATGGCTTACCGCATCGACAAGCGTGGGGGCGCTGTTCGTCCCTATCGTATATTGATGCGTGTGGCAATACAACCCGGCGGCCTTTGTGGCGTCGGTAATATGAAATGCGACTGAATCCAATCCAACGAGCCAGACCGAGACAGTAGCGCATCCGGTCCCGAAACCGTCGGTGGCGTTCGGCCAGCTTCCGAAACCGTTGTCGGTAAGCCAGCTAATCGGGAAACGAATGGAAAAATCGTTGGAGCCGTCGGGGCCGGAAGAGAAGTCCAAGTCTCCAAGTCTCTGGTAGTTATTCATCGGGTCGTCGTCGCCGCCGGCGCTCGGGTCGGCCTCTTTCCAGAATTTGTAAAGGCCGTCATCGAGATCGATCACAAGAAGATTAATATCGCAGATGAGTGCCGCAAAAAAAAGGCTGTCCCGGAACTCCGACTCGTTGTTCAGAATCGGGATCGCCAGGATATGCCATACATCCCACCAATTCCACGGCCATCCACTATGGTCCTGATGATTATCGTCCCAGCCGCCGGCGAGAGTTACGCGGAAAAAAAACTCGTCGCTGTCGTAGCCGCCCCGGAAACTCTGAATATCGTAAGTGTTCCATGTATCCGTTCGACCATGGTGATCGATAGTAAGATTATTCACGTCGCCCGCCCCAAGGTCGGCGGATTTGTTGTCCGCAAGTGGGAAGCTTGTCGGCGAGTTGTCGGGGCATTCGGTCGCGAGTGTGGAGTCGGTTTCACAACTGATATAATACTCGACAGCCCCGGTGGCGGCGTTGGTGCGGTTGGCCTCCCATGTGTCCTCGTAATAAGTTCCACCGATATTAGACATCCCGATCAAGGACAGCCATGTGTTTCCGCCGTTTATCGAGGTGTGGACGCTTGCCGAGCTGACCGGAAAAATTGTTGTGGAAGTATCGTCGTTCAGCGTGTCGATAAGGTCGGTGTTGAACCAAGTCTGGCCGCTTACCACGCCCGCGGAATTGCAGACATCGGTTATCTCCCGTGGGAAAGCCAGGCTTACGCCCAGATCGAGTTGAGCGAAGGAAGTCGAGATAAGAATTATTGCAATTAAAACCGGCCCGAATATTTTCATGTTGCCCTCCGGAAAATTTTTCAGTTTCGCGCATTCTCGCGCTGTTTTAAATGTATTATAGTAATTATTTTTTATTGCGCAATAAGTAAAATGTCAAAACTCACGCAATCCCCATTCTGTCATTCCGGGCTCGGCCCGGAATCCAGCGGGCGGTGTGGTGGGGTCATTTTGCATTGTTAATTGCTCATTTTGAATTGAATCATCTATCCGATTCGCTCCCGTGGTCGAAAATCACCGCAACAAATTTATCCCCCCTGTCCTTCGGACATCCCCGGCACCGGACCTTCCGGCCCTTATCAAGGGGGAGAGCATGTAAATAAAACCCCCTTGATAAGGGGGTCGGAATTGCAAAGCAATTCCGGGGGGATAAAAAAGGCGGCCTCATCAGCCGCCTTAATATATTCCGAAAACCGCTTTATCTCGCACCGGTCGCACCGGTCGCA
>DAOWNU010000184.1 GCA_030642425.1 bacterium
CGATATCGAGGGATTTATGAAAGCTATCGAGGAGGCTTAGATTATGCAGCCGGGGATTATACTCGATACGGGGGCGTGGTCGATATTAGAAAACCCGAAGCATTCATCACACACCGAAGCAAAAAGGCACGCACAAACGCTCGTTAATTGCCTTCCGATGGCTGTTGTTGGTGAGCTTTATTTTGGCGCTTATCATCAACCTGAAAGAGTAACTACAAGGGTGAGAGAAATAGATAATAAACTTAGGCCATTCAAGATACTCAGACCCGATAAAGAGATTGGCCGTATTTGGGGTGAACTCGCAAACAAACGTAAAGCGGAATTCGGCAATAATAAAGTCGTTAAGGATTACACCGATATGTGGATTGCCGCGACCGCTCTACGTTACGGTTTTCCAGTGTTAACCACGAATATAAAAGATTTCGAGTGGATTGAAGATTTGATTGTTATCGAGGTTTAATTAAAACTTTAGCTATCCCTTTTGGGATGCAAGGAGGGCGAAATGAGTTACATTATTCTAGACAACAGTGTGTGGGACGACCTTTATCGTGTGCGGACGGAGCGGCTTAGCGCGTTGAAGAACTTCATCGCGGCTCATGCGCCGGCTCTGTCGTTGCCGGCGGAGCTACTGAATTGGGCGTTAGCGGCCTACGATATCTGGTATGCGGCGCTTCTCAAATCGAAGAACGAGTGGGCTGAGAAAGAGGGCGCGACCCTTGCGATTCAGCTCGCGGAAACGCCTGCACGGGAGAGAGTTAATATTATCAAGGAGTTGCTGGCTTCGCGATACGCCGATTATCCGACAGTCCGCGAGGATTACGACCTCGACGAGTCCATTCCCCGCGCTCGCCGGGATATGATTATCTTCGGGGACAGCCTCATCCGAATGCACGATGAACGCAAGGCCGAAGGCGATCCTCTGGTTCTCCCCGATGCGATGATGGATAACTTCGTCGCGTTGATGGATACGCTCAAAGCCGCGATAGAAACATCCCGGGCCGAACGGAGGCAGGCTAAGGACGCGACGCGGGAGCTTCACGACCTGTTCGACACGGACAGCAAGATGCTGGCATTGCTCTACGATTGGGCTGTTGCGATGTGGGGCGCGGACGACCCGAGGATGATCGAGATAGGTTTTGTGCAGCGATTCCCGCAGTCCGGTGGCGGTGGCGGCGATGTTCCCGCTGCGCCGACGGGGTTCGATTATATGTGGCTCGAACCGTTCTTGAAATTTGCATGGGATGCGCTCGAAAGCGTTACCAGCTACCAAATCGCCTATTCCGAAGACGGCGACACGTGGGAAGAGCTTCACACCGGCGAAGAGGTGGGCTACGAATACGAGCCTCCGGAGGGATCGCGCAAATATCGTGTCCGCGCGCGGAACGCCAACGGCTACGGCGACTGGAGCGGGATTATCGAATATGAGGTTCCGGTCGAGCCGCCTGTCGGCGAGTGGCCGAACGCGCCGGAGAATTTCGGCGTCGAGCCTATCACCGATCCGAGCGATTTCATGCGTGTCTATTACCTGATTCCGGGCGGCGCGGACAGTGTGAGCCTCTATCGTTCCGAGGTTGATTCGGGCGGCGCCCCGCCGGTGCGTTCGGATACGCCTTACGCTACGAATCTTATCGAGGAACAATACGCAGACACGGGTATCGTGGCGGGCAAAGACTATTATTATTGGGTCTGCGGCGTCAAGGGCGGTATCGAGGGCGATTTCGCGGGTCCGGTGATGGTGAGTTATTGATGTTGAATGTTGTATGAAGAATGAGGGGCGACCGATGGTCGCCCCTTTTTTTTTCTGTTGCACAGGACAGAATTTTCATTAAGTTGTTTTGTAATGAAGACCTGTTTGATAATAATTTTTCTGCTTCTCTGCTCGTCCGTTTTCGCTATCGGTCTCGGCGGCTACTACGAGATACAAACCCGCGTCGCCGAGGACGGCTCGTGGCAGCTTTTCGAGCCTTCGCACCGGTTCGAATTGCGGCTTAACGCTTCCCCGTGGAAGGACACGGAGGCCTTCGCCAAGTTTTTCGCCGAGCTTTCGCGCCTTCAGGATAACGATGTCGAACGCCCGCTTCACGAATACACGCTTCTCGAAGGGCATCTCAAATACCGGTGGCCAAGCCATTTCGAGGCGATAGCTTTCACGCGGGAAAACCGATACTGGTTCCCGCAGGGGCTGTTCGAGATTGTCAACGCCGACCAGCTCACGGACGGCGGCAACTCGCAGGGGATCCGAACCGATTTCTGGGGATTCTACAATATCTCCGGCACGGCATATTATTCCGATTGGTCAGGCTCCGGCGGCGAGGACGCGCTCGTGTCGAGGCTCTATCGCCCGTTCTGGGGAGACCGGATCAGGGCGGGAATTATCGCGTGCCGCAAAGATTGGGGCACATCGACGTCCGATTACAACGGCGTGGTCAGCGGCGATATCGGCCTTTCACTGGGGCGCGTTATCCCGTTGCTGGAGCGGTTCGGGAGTATCGACCTTACCGGCCAGATGGCTTCCAGCAGAATACCCGACCAACCGGAAGACCCGGACAATATTATCTGGGCCGCGGAACTTCGCCAGTTGAAGGCCGGGCCTTTCGAGCTGCAGGCTTCCTATCACGATTACGGCCCGGATTTCCGGAGCTATCTTTCGCATCGATTCGATTCGGACCAAAAATTCAACGAAGAGGGCTATTATCTGCGCGGCGTGTATTTTTTCCCGACAAAGGCCGTCAATCTCTCGGCGCAATATTCCGAAACTTATGCCCCGCAGAACCGCGCGGATTATATCTCCGAATCCAATCCGGAGAGGATTTACAGGGAGGCCTACGGCGAGTTCTATGTCGAATGGGTTCACGATATCAAGAGCAGGATTTCGTATAAGTATTACCGCGGTTGGGATCCCGGCTACGGCGAGGATCGAAGCTATCCCACGCTTTTCGGGGAGATAAGTCTGGAGAGCAGGCTCGCCAAGGTTCGGGCGCAGGTGAGGATAAAGGATATCGACACGCCTTATCGGATAATCGCCACCGGCGCGGAGCTTAATGTCAATCTTGCGGACGATTTAAAGCTCTACGCACGGGCGATAAATGTCGCCGAGAAATACGAGAGCCGCCAGACCGCGTTTATCCAGCTTCGTTATGAGCGATTCCAGCCCGCCGAACTGTTTCTCGAATTCGGCAATTCCGGCGACAGCGACAACGATCTTACGAACGACGACGATTTTGTGAACGAGACCGCGAGCCACGGTGTATTGAAGCAGGTAAAGCTGTTCGTGAAAGTATATTTTTAAAACGATGATCGAATACGAAGATAAAACGAAATATGGAGAATAATGAAAAACGAAAATAATCGCGCAATTCCACTCGATTTCAAATTATGGGCGGTGTTCGCGACCTATACGCTTGCTATGGTTGCGGTAATTCTTTTCGGGCTTTCGCTCGGCGCGCGTTTGACATGGATGATCGGCGCGTTTTTGCTCGGGCTGCTTGCCGGGCTGCCCGCCGCCAGATGGGAGCTTGCCGCGATAACGGAATCGTGGGAGGAGATACTGTGCGGTCCGAAAATCAGCCTGCGCCTGGTGTATTTCGATAAGGAAGGCGCGAGAAGGAGATCAAAATATTTCCTGATAGTGGCATTCCTCGTCCCGATAGTTTTCCTCGTCTTGATTTTTGTTTTCTATTGGTATCGTTTTCTCTCGCAGACGAGCTTTTGGAAATCGCTCTTTCTTCTGATCCGCTGGAATATGTGGTATTGGCTGCCGTATATTTTCGGACAGGCTTTTACCAGCACAAGCCTGCCGCGCCTTATTGCGGCGTCGAGCTATGGAATGTCGAGAATCCCGGCGAAAAAGGTGGAGAATAATGAATAAGACCTCGATATTCTTGCTGATAGGGATAATCCTGACCTCGAGCGGCGCTGTGGAGATTGTCGGGGATGTGGCCGTTTTCACTCTGGATGCCCCCGATGCCCGAAATGTTAATCTTGCCGGGGATTTCAACGACTGGTCGGATAGCGCGACACCGATGGCGAAGATCGACGGCATCTGGCGCGTGGAGTTGGAACTCGAGCCGCGAAGATACGAGTATAAGTTCGTCGTGGACGGCGAGTGGATAATCGATCCGGACAACCCGGAGCGTAACCCCGACCCATACGGCGGGGAGAATTCTGTGCTGATTGTTTCTGCGGATGGCGCTCTTTCGCCTTTGGATGCCGACGCGGAGGAGATAGTCCCTATCCCAAAACAAGAACCGGCGGCTGTTTCCGGCGGCGTGACGCTCGAGTATTACAATCCTTCCGCGCGGCAGGTTTTTATAGCGGGGGATTTCAATTCATGGTCTCCTGACGTCACGCCACTCGAATCCGACGGACAGGGCAACTGGACTGTCGAACTCGAACTGGAGCCGGGCGAATACGGCTACAAATTCGTTGTCGACGGTTCCTGGCAGCCGGACCCGGAAAATTCCCGAACAAAATCGGACGGTTACGGCGGTGTGAATTCTCTGATCGAGATCGATGAAAACGGAGCGGTTGTCGAGGGCGAGAAGACGGGTATTGCGGAGCGAGTTTCTAATACTTTCGCGAACAGCCGCGTGTATATCGGCGGGAAATACACGGGAATTGCGGTCAGCCGCTGGAACCGCGAAGAGGATAAGCGTTTTCGTCTTCAGAAACCGCGCCACCGGATGGAGGCATATCTTCGCGTGAAGATCAACGACGATGTTAGCGCGTGGGGCGCGCTGAATTTCGACACGCACGACACGGAACGTATATACGAGGCGGCGTTGTCGCTCGACAGCGCGGCGGTTGAATTGACCGCCGAACGGTTCCAATCACAGATTTATTACAATCGGCCGGTCGGGGGGCTGGGCGATCCACTGGAAATGATCGGCGGGGCGAGTATCGCGGGTTGCCCGGAAGAGGCCATTCCTTTTGGCCTCGGCACGGGAGGTTTGAGGGCCGGGGGCGAGTTGTTCGGCGCGGAATTGACGGGCATATATGCCGAC
>DAOWNU010000390.1 GCA_030642425.1 bacterium
CCGTGCCGACTCCCACGCTGTCGCTCTCGTCGGTCAGGTAAATGTATTTGCCGGTTTGCATCCAGAGATGAACAGAGTCATAGACGACCGTTCCGCCGGTGAGCGTAACCCAGCCGGAATCCGCAATATATCCCTGAAAATGGTTGCCGTTGTAGCGGATCGAGCCTTCGATGTCGTCGTCGGTGTTGCCGACTTTGATCGCGCCGTTTATGTCGAGTCTTTGCTGCGGGACGACTATGCCGATGCCGACGTGGTCGGTGGTATTTCTCGTGTGGATAGTATCTCCGGCGCGTGTCCACAGACCGTCGTCGGAGGAAATCTCGATAGTGTCGCCGGTTTGGGTTACAACGATGTTCTGTCCGGCGACAAATGTCGCGCTATCGCCGAGCCACGGACCGGCCTCGCCGCGAAGCTGAATAAATCCCGGATCGTCGCCGTCGGCAATGTCTGCGGGAATGTCTCGAACATCGCCCCAATGCGCGATGTTCGTGTCAATGTCGTCGCCGTCGGAGATGTCAGCGGGAATGTCGCGGACATCGCTCCATTGCGCTATGTTCGTATCGATGTCGTCGCCGTCGGCAATATCGCCGGGGATATTGCGAAGACTATCCCACCACGCTATCATTGTATCGCCCGGGACAATTCCTGCTCCAGCTATCTCGATTGTGTCGCCGAGTTGTGTCAGAGTGATGTTAGCTCCTTCCACAAAAGTAACGCTATCGGGCAACCATAGTCCGGCCTCGGCGCGAAGCTGGTATCCGCCGCCGCCGCCGCCACCGCCAACCACGCTATCTGCAATTGAGGCACGATACGCGTATGGACTCGATGCGAGCTTGATACGTGGTTCCAGAACATTGAATTCCACCACGATCTCGAGCCAGTATTGAGTATCGAATGGCAGGTCGATCGGGGTTGTGCCGCCAAGCTCGACATCGAACAAGCCATGCTGAACAGGGACATTTACATGGAATTCGCCCCATATTGGTGTGCCACCAATTTCGACATCGTAAAGGCGGAAAATCAAATCGTAATCGCCGTTTATGCCGACGCCTCCGGTGTTTGTCAATTTGCCTTGATAGTGGATTGTTTGAGGAATTTGGGCGAGCGCCGCAGTAACAATGAGAATGAAGAAGATCACGGAGTTCCAGAACTTCATTTTACCCTCCTCGGGTTGGATAATAAATGGATTAGAGCTTTCCATTTTGAATGTTAGAAAACCCAATGCTATTGTTAATATAACACTTTATATATAAAAAAGAAATGTTTTTTTAGGAAAGCTCCGAAAAAGCTACTTCACATACTTAATGAAACTGAGTTTATTACCCTCGAAAGTTTCGGGTTCGTAGAATATTTCGTCGGCGAATTTGCGGGCCAGGAAAAGGCCTATTCCGCCAACAGGCTGATCGATAGTGGCTTTGCCGTCGTAACGCTGAACCTTCTCCTCGAAATCGAAGGGCCTGCCGTAGTCGATAACAGTGGCGCGAAGACCGTTGTCGAGGGGGATCAACCGAACCTGAATGATCTCTTTGGAGCCGGGTGGGTAGGCGTGCATAATGACGTTCGTTACGATTTCGTCGAGTGCGATAACAATCCTATCGGCCTCGATATCGTCGAAGCCTATCTCTTTCGCGAAGGACCGGGCCAGTGTTGCAACGTTGTGCAGAATCTCCGTTTTTGCAGGGAGAAGCAATCGTATCGAGTCTTCCACACGCATTGTCGAAACCGGCGCTTTTCCAACATCGGGAAGGCGCTTGAGCAAAAGCAGCGTTATATCGTCGAATTGTCCTTCCGAGAAACAAAAATCGTCGATGTCGGAGAGGACAGATTTTGCAACTGTAACGCAATCCGTTTTTCCGAAACCGGCAAGTTTCGATCTGAATCGGTCGAGACCGTATTCATTGCACTTTTCCGTTGCCTCGGTGACGCCGTCGGTATAGAGAACGAGGGTTTCTCCGGGAGAAAGCGTGATATCGAACGGGACATAATGCGTTTTGGGCATCGCCCCGAGAGGGAGGTTCACGGGAACGGCTATTTCTCTGGTTTGCCCGTTCTCCGAAAGGATTAGCGGTGGGTTGTGTCCGGCGCAGACAAGGCGCAGCACACCTGTATCGATATCGTAATAGCCGAAGATCATGGTTACGAACATCGAAGCGCGATTGTCCATGGCGAGCATGTGATTTGCGCGTCGCATAACCTCGGCGGGCTGAAGACCCCGCTCGGCGATCTCTCGAACGAGCATGCGTGTCATGGCCATGAACAGGGAGGACGGCGCGCCTTTACCGGAAACATCGCCAATAACCAGTGCAATTTTTCCTCCGGCAACTTTGAAAAAATCGAAGAAATCGCCGCCGACCTCGCGTGCCGGGCGCATCAACCCAAAAAGGTCGATCCTGTCCGCAAGTTCCGGGAACGGTGGGAAAACCTGCGGCACGATACTCTGCTGGATTTTTGAGGCGATAACCAATTCCTGGCGATAACTCTCCTTTTGCGCGGTTGTGCTCCGTATTTCCTCGATCTGCTGGATTATCGCCCCGCCCATGTTATTAAAGGATTTCGATAGGGTGCGGATCTCTTCGGGGCCGCTGCTCTCGTCGATCTTGAAATCAAAATCACCGGCGGAATAGCGGTTGGCCTGTTTAACAAGCTTCGTAAGAGAAGAGGTTATCGAGGATGAGAGCCTGAGGATAATAAGCACGATAAGGATCAGCATCAACCCGGAGAAGAGGAAGACCTTATTACGAAGC
>DAOWNU010000185.1 GCA_030642425.1 bacterium
ATTGTGAGAATATTGACCGGCGTTTCTGGAGTCGAGATGTCGATGGCCTGAATTCCGGCCTCCCACGAAACGAGAAATGCCATATCGCCACTTTCGGCAACACGGATAGCGTCGCCGGGGACGTTCAGCCATCCGACCGGGGAAGTCGTGTCGTCCAGCGACCATATCGACAAATCGATACTGCCCTCGACCGCGAGCATTTGGCCGGTGGAAAATCCGATAACGTCGAGAAAATAGCTGCCGGGATCGAGCGTTTCTATGGGGTCCAGTCCCGATGATATATCGAAAAGCTGCAGGCCGTCGCTGCCGGCGGCTGTGAAAAGCGTCTCGCCAACCGGACAAACGGCCCTGAAAGCGCCGTCGTCACCGGAGATGCTGGCCAACTCCACGAGAGAAGTCGGATCGGAAATGTCGATAGCGCGGATTCCCCGATTATAATCGGCGATATAGGCCGCATCCTCCGCGCAGGAGAGCCAGCGGCCGGACAGGTTTGTGCCGGTGGGCATAGTGAAACCGGGCCATGTGATACTGTCCGCGATAAAAAGCCCGCCGCCGATCACATATTCGACAGAATAGAGCACGGGCGATTTTCCGAGGACGAAAATTTGGCCGCCAAAAACATCCACGCCACGAACGGGTGGCAGTTCAAGCTGAAATTCCGTTCTGATATTCAGCGAGTCGGCGGAACTAAGACTGATAACGAGCGCCGTTAGCATAGCGAGAATCAAGTAAGACGTTTTCATTTTTGCTCCAGAGTTGGATTATATTTTCGATTCAATATAACGTTGCGATGGGGGGCGGTCAAATGGAAAATTTTTCAATTCGATTTAATTTATAGAGTAATCGACCTTTTCGAGTAAGCGAATGAATCCAGTTACATTATTTAGCCGAAGCATCGCCCTTTTTTCGTGTTTTTGTTGATTTATATGGTTCTCCGGAAGTATATCTTGACTCTCCGAAAGTATTCTGTTACGCTCCGGAAGTATTTCTTGACGTTCCGGAAGTATTACGTTATGTTCCGGAAGTATCTTTTGACGCTCCGGATACTTCATGCTATACTCCGGAAGTATCTTTTGACGCTCCGGAAGTATTCTGTTATGCTCCGGAAGTATTTTGTTGCGCACCGGAAGCTTTATCACCCGCTCCGGAACGTTTTACGGCCCCGACAGACCTAAAAACCGCTCATTTCATCTTCATTCTCTCGTTACTCCGCTCTGCGGTGTAACGTTTTGGGCGACGCTCCGCGTCGATGGGTTGGGGGGAGAAAGGACGTTAATCATCCCAGCAAGGAATAATTCAATTCGTAGGGGCCAACTGTGTTGGCCCGTCCGTCGTTTCGGCTCCGCTCAACGACCGGTCGGTCCCTGAGCCTGTCGAAGGGAAGCCCTGTCGAAGGTCGGTCCCTGAGCTTGTCGAAGGGAAGCCCTGCCGAAGGTCGGTCCCTGAGCGGAGTCGAAGGGAACATTCGCACCTACTGCAAAAAAAAGTTTGATTTCTTATATCCTTATCATTATAATAATAGGAAATAGAAAACGGAGGTTGTTGTTGATCCTTTCGGGAGCGGTTTAAATAATGATATAAATTAAAAGGAGACCCTTATGGTTCGCCGCTTCCTCGCCATTCTAATAACGCTTTTAACCTTATTGCTTCTCGCTTTGCCCCTCGAAGCCGCCGAGTGGACAGTTATGGTCTATATCGGTGCGGATAACAATCTTAGCCCGTATGTCAACGGCGATGTCGATGAGATGGAGAGCGCCGGTTCGACGGAGGAAGTCAATATTCTCTGCCAGATCGACGGCCTGACAGGAGGCTATTATTCCGGCTACGACGACTATCTCGGAACCGCCTGGGCCACGGTGCGCCGCTATCATATTATGAGCGGCAACTCCGCAAATAACAGTATCGACGACGGTTTTATCTCCGATTTGGGCGAATTGAATTCCGAAGACCCCGACGTTCTCCGCGATTTCGTTATCTGGGGGATAGATAATTTCCCGGCAAACAGATATATGCTTGTTTTGTGGAACCACGGCGGCGGATGGATGCGCCCCGGCCCGTGGACTACGCCGGACAAGGCGATTGTCTGGGACGATACCGACGGCGACGGCACCGGTATCCGCTTTTCCGACGGCGAATATGCCGGTATGATGTCCGAAATCACGGCTCATCTGGGATACACGCTGTCGATAGTCGGTTTCGACGCCTGTGTTGTCGGCCAGTTGGAGGCGGAATATGAGACGATGTGCTATTGTGATTATATCGTCCATTCCGAGGCCAACGTCCCCGGCGAGGGCTGGGATTATGATTTTCTCCAATCGCTGACCGCCAATCCGTTCGCCGCCGAAGAGGCGATTGTCAACTGGATAATCGACGAGTATTCGACATACTACGGCTCCAGCGTTACGATGTCCGGCCTGCGCCTCGACCACGACCACAACGATTATCAGATGGCGATAAACGATTTTGCGCGCGAGCTTATTCTCGCCGGTGGTAAATCGAACGGCAACATAACGAGTTCCATTTCGTCCGCCCGCGATTTCGGCAGCGCCCTTGTGGATATTTACGATTTCGCGGTCGAGATTGACAACAGGAATATCGGCGGGACCGGAAGCGCTTTGGATCTGGCAGCACAGGCTCTTAAGGCCGCGCAGGGATATCCGATACCTGCTCCCGGAAAGCCTTTGATAAGAAATTACCAGAGCAGTTTTAGCGGTGCAAGCGGTGTTGCGGTCTATACGCCCACCGGCACAGCTTCGAGCGCATGGAGCAATCTGGATATTGCGGAGTGCAATCTGTGGGACGAATTTATCGACGGCTCGACAAGCCTGCCATCGGTCAAGCTCGCATATTGGGGCAACACGACCGGCAAATATATCGAGACCGGAAGCGCTACCGACATATATATTAACGCCCGCAATCTCGGAGCAAGCACGGCCTCGTCCGTCTCCGCGACATTGACAAGCTGGGATCCGCGGGTTACGATACACACCGGTTCGGCCTCTTTTGGAAATATCCCCGCCGGAGCGGTCGTAAGCTCGACAAGCCCCTTCGTTATAGAAATTTCTTCGGCAGTTTGGGACAGCACATTTATTCCGTTCGAGATCACGTTCAGCACCGGCAAGGCCGCAAAATTCGTCCTGACCGCCCTCGGCGAGGTCAATAATCCGCCTTCGCAGACTTCTTTAGTCGAGCCTTTCGATTATTACAGGGGAAAATACGGCAACCCGACTATGAGCTGGTCCGTTCCTAACGACCCCGATTCCGACCCGCTGCATTTCGATATCGAATGGGACACCGATCCCGATTTTGCCAGTCCGTTACGGATTGACAGCGAGGCCGATCCAACGGGATTCGGGCCTTCGGTGCCGCGCCTGCCCGGCAGTGGGAATTGCAGCTATACGATTAACAGTCAGGGCGAGGGCGTCCTGACCGACGGCTCGACCTACTGGTGGCGTGTGAGGGCCAAGGACTCGTATCACAACGGCCCCTGGTCGGCGCCGCGCTCGATGACAGTCAATTCCGGCCTAAGCGTGCACGATTGGCATCAGACGACCGACCGGCAGTTCTCGTGCGACGGGATTGTGGATTTGGCCGTCGGCGGCAACAGCGTATTTCTCCAGAGTTCCATAACACTTATCGACGACGATATGGAATATGCCTCGGAGTCGGAGGCATGGGCCGTCTGGGGCACTTACGACGGCGGCGCGAACGTCGAGGTCACGCTCGAAAACAGGCGACAGGTTTCCGGTATCTATAGTCTCCGTGTGAGGGACAGGAACTCTTCGGAATTCGGTGGGGCCTGGAGAACTTTCGAAGGCGCGGTTCAGGGTGTCGTCCGTTGCTGGGCGAAAATTTACGATCCCGACCTCGGGGATCAGGCCGAATTCCTCGGTCTGCATAACGGAACAGCTTACTCTTCCTCATTCACAACCGGCATGATTGTATATGCGAAGGGCGATACGCTGAAATACTGGGACGGCACGGGACACGTTATCCACAACTCTATGGATTCCCTCTGGCATTATTACGAGATAGAATTCGACCTTATCGCCGGAACGACCGACCTGTATATCGACGGCTCGTGGATGGGGGCTTTTGGGGACGACGGCCTGAGCGAGATAACGATGCTCGCGGTCGGAACCAAGCTGATCGGGAATTCCGCCACCGGGACGGCTTACTGGGACGATTTCGAGCTAATAAGCGCATGCGAATCCGACAGCGGCGTTATTGTCGGCGAGCCGGTGGCTTTCGATTGGCATCCGGCAAGCGAGGACAACTGGGGCAACGTCCACTGGACTCAGAACGCCGGCGATTCAATCAAAATTACGGTCGAATCCAGAACGGGCGGCGGCACATGGACTGTTTTCGGTTCCGCTTTCGCTTCGGGCGCAACCGGAAATATCGATATCTCCGATCTGGCGACGTCCGATTCGGTCCGGATCGAGGCCGTCCTGTATCGACGTTCGGGAGATGTCCTTCCGGTTCTCTACGACTGGACCGTGGATTGGAACGAAGGCTCTGTCAACGCCGACGAGTCGGTCCTCATCCCCGGAAAGCTCATTCTTTATCCCAACTGGCCAAATCCGTTCAATCCCACAACCGAAATTGCGTTCGAGCTGCCGGAAAACGGCCCGGTGAGTATCGCAATATACAATATCGAGGGGAAAATCGTCCTTTGCGAAGTGGAATATCGCGCCGCAGGCCCGCATTTCTTCCGTTTCGACGGCTCGGACCTGCCCAGCGGAACATATTTCTGCCGGATTTCCGCTTCGGATCAAATCGCCGAAAGAAAGATAGTCCTGCTGAAATAATATCAAATATTAAACATCAAAAATTAAAATTACAAATTAAAAATCAAAATTATTCCTTGCTGGGATGATTAACGTCTTTTCTTCCCCCAACCCATCGACGCGGAGCGTCGCCCAAAACGTTACACCGCAGAGCG
>DAOWNU010000011.1 GCA_030642425.1 bacterium
GTTCGTAATTAGGGTCGAAAAATCTATAGCAATCCCTGCCCGAATTTTTCGCGGAATACATCGCAATATCGGCATTTTTGGTAAGTGTTCCAATATCCTCGCCATGTGTCGGGAAGTGAACAATACCAATGCTTATTGTTACATTCAGTTTCTGACCGTCGATAGTAAGCGGCTTGCGAATCTCATCGACTATCTTTCGAGCTATCGCTTCCAAATCCCCCTCTACGCCGGTTTCGTTAAGCAGGATCATAAACTCGTCGCCGCCCACTCTCGCGACCGTGTTGGCCTCGCCCAGAATGCCGGTCAGTCTGTCCGCGACGGATTTCAGCAGAACGTCGGCGATGCCGTGTCCCATTGTATCGTTAATCCTTTTGAAATTATCGATATCGAGCATCATCAAACCGAATTTCCCCTCGCCCTTTCTCTTTTCCTTTTTTGCGCGGGCTTCGGTTATCGAAAGCCTGTCGAAAAACAGCCTTCGGTTGGGCAATTCGGTCAGATGGTCGTGCGTGGCCGTGTGGATAAGCTGTTCCTGCAGCATCTTTCTCTCGGTAATATCGCGCGAAACGCCGAGTATCCCGATGGGGTCGCCATCGTGGCCGCGCAGGAAACACAGATTTAGCTCCACGGGGATATTGGAGCCGTCTTTACATCTATGCTCTATCTCCAGATTCTTTTGAATAAAACGGCCGTTCCGCGCGGTTTCCTTTTCCGCGAGGATTTCGTTGAAAGCGCCCATAACTTTGTCGAGATAGGGGTGCGGAAGGATGTCGAAAATCGACATGTCGAGGGCCTCTTCGTAACTGTAGCCCAGCATGTGCATAACCGATTGGCTGATATATGTGTGTTTTAAATCGAGGTCCACGGCCCAGATAATATCGGTCAAATTCTCCGCGAGCAGTCGATATCGCTCCTCGCTTTCGCGAAGCGCTTTCACCGTTCTGGCAAGTTTTTCCTCGATAGCGAGGTCTTTCAAGACGTGCTCCACAACGCGGGGCAGAAAATCCAGAAAATTGCATTCTTTAACCAGATAATCCCGCGCGCCGAGTTTCATCATCGTGACAGCGGTGTGCTCGTCGCCGTGGCCGGTCATTATAATAAAAGGGGGCTTTAGCCCTTTTTTATCGAGAGTTTCGATAAGGACTTTGCTCGTCATATCGGGAAGTTTATAATCGAGCAGCAGAAGTGTATCGGTGTTTGCGGTTATTCTCTCGATAGCCTCGCGGCCGTTCGAGGCGACCCGCACCTTATAACCCGCTCTTCGGAGGTATTTTTTCACAAGAAGATTAAGTCCTTCGTCATCCTCGACAACGAGGATACTCGAGGGAACCGCGATACTGCCGCAAGTGTTAACCTCTTTGTTCGTCATTGTTTCTTCTCGTCATCGATATGTGGAATTTCAACTACCTGAAGGAACAGGCCCAATTGTCTTACAGCCGAAAAGAAACTCTCGTAGTCCACCGGCTTGACAATATAATGGTTGCATCCAAGATTGTGGCTTTCCTCTATAACCCGCGGGTCGTCGGTTGTTGTAATCATTATTACCGGCATTTTTTTCAGCCGCTCATCCCCTTTTATTTGCCTGAGAACCTCGATGCCGTCTATTCCCGGCATACGGATATCCAGAAGCAGGACATAGGGAATTCCCGATTCACAATGAGGGCCTTCTCCTTTTTTGAACAGGAAATCGAGGGTCTTTTCGCCGTTTCTAAAGTGTATTATCGTATTCGTGATACCGGCGCGTTCGAGGTTTTTATTTATCAGGGTGGCGTGACCCACGTCGTCCTCCGCGATAAGAATGACTACTTCTTTTTTCAGCATTTGTTTCTCCCGATTCGGTCGTTCAAGCCGCCGGCAATTCCACGAAAAATCTGCTGCCCTTGCCGATTTCCGATTCCAACCGGATACTGCCGTGATGTTTGTCTATAATCCTGCTTACGATGGCCAGCCCCAAACCTTCGCCCGTGCTTGTGTCGGGGTTAAGCTGGTGAAATATTCTAAAAACTTTCTCTTGATTTTCGGGCGCTATCCCGATCCCATTATCCTCGACACAATAAATAGATTTTTCATCTTCCATGAATCCCGAGACCTCGATAGTTCCTCGTCGATTCGGGCTAAAGTATTTCAGGGCATTATCGAATAGATTGGAAAATACCTGATTTATCTGAGTTTTGTCGCCCATACACGCGGGCAATTCCGAAATCCCGACTTCGACGCCGGCATCTTTTATCTGGTATTCAAAGGCTCTCACAATATTGTTAATCAGACTGTTCATGTCCAGCTTTTCGATTTCGATGACCACCGTTCCCAGATGAGAAAGTTTCAACAGCCCGGCGAGCAAGGAGTCCATTTTCGCCACACTTGCGCTGATATACTGCAACGCTTCGGGGATTTCATTCTCCAGAAATGCGCGGATTTGCAGATTTGTGCTCTCCCGAACCTCCACGCCCTCAAGAATAGAAGCAAGCCCTTCGATAGAATATCCCAATTCTTTACTGAAACCCTGAATATTCACCAGAGGGGAGCGTAAATCGTGGGAAGTTATGTGGATTATCTGCTCTAATTCATTATTTTTTGCGGCGAGTTTTGCGGACAACTGCTCGCGTTCCTTATCCGAGCGCCGCTCCTTTATCCTTGCATAGACCAGTAAATAAACGGCCCAGGCAAAAAAGATTCCCACAGCGACAGCCGAAACTATCCAGATAATTTGTATCTGAAATTGCGAATCCATAATTGGCTACTCCCCCAGAAAGTGAATACAATCATGATAGGAACCAGTCCGAGTTCCCAATAATCGTGTATATTTTTCAACATCAGATAGCTATTGATGCTATCGAACAATTGAAGTATAAAAAAGCCCAGCAATATAAAAATCAATTCGATATGTTTTTCAATACCGTCTTTCGGAATAACGCTTATTGCCAGAATTGAACTGCTAATCTTGACCAACAACATTAAGAAATCGATTATATCCAGCGGCTCGTATGTCTTGTGAATGAAATTCATTACCACGCCCGCAAGGATAACCGCAACCAGAACGGAATAAATCGATATTAAGAAGGTCTTTTTCGCAAGGAAAATATAAGTGTAAGAAAAAATCAGCGATAGCTCGTAAATGAGGATATACGCCATCAGGATAGTATATACCGTTGGACTATATCCGGTCGAAATCATTATTAAGGAATTCATCAACAGCAGATAAAGATAAATAGCAAAGAGAGATAACCTGAACGGGGTTGCCCGTCCTTTGTATTTGAATAAAAGGATGAGGGGAAAGACGTATGATATAACATCGCCTTTCCCCCAACCTTTACTCCATCCCCTCCGAACGTGGTCCACCCACAGGATATAGCAAATTACCCCAAAGGCATGAGTGATAATTAACAGCATTGTGTCCTATTCATGGAACAGAACGGGATCAACTTCCCCACGGTTTCCGCTTGACAAGAATCCTTGCGCTTTCGATAGACACGGGGACATAGCCGTTGTTGTCGGTGTCCACGGCTATCGCGTTCACCTGGTCGCCGGATTGTGCGGGATGCCATTTCTTTTGCTGGTCCAGATATCTCGCGTTCCCCGCGATTTTCCCGAAGGTCACATTCATAATCCCCTCTTGCGTCTCGATTCCCACCTCCGGTTGAAGTTCGAGGTCGTAAGCATTCTGCTGACTATTCCTTGCTTCGTTTTGCTCGTGAAGTGTATCCCCGGCTTCCACCTTCTCCCACGGCGACCGGAAATCCTTCCGAGATTCTGTGCCATCGGGCGCTGCGACAACTTTCGCCAACACGTCTGACATAATCTTCCTCCCTTGTTTTAGGTTACTTTAAAAGCAATATAAGTCATAACGAAAAAAAGCGCAAGACAATTTTTATTTTTTTATTAAGGTCGTTTCGGCTCCGCTCAACGACCGGTATGTTACGTTCCCTGAGCCTGTCGAAGGGGAAATGCGGGCGGAACGCCGCGCCTATTAAGGGTAAAAGGTCGCGTGTCATATTAAAAGGTCGAGCGTCTCGCTCGACATGGGGAAATCCACGGCGGGACGCCGCGCCTATTGAAGGTAAAATGTCGTTTCGGCTCCGCTCAACGACCGGTCGGTCCCCGAGCCTGTCGAAGGGGCAATGCCGACGGAAAACCTGCTCAACGGCTTCGCCGATTCGCTCCCGTGGTCTAAAAAATAGAATCATGGAAAAAAAGGCTTTCATTCGACGAAATGAAGAATATATTTATTATAAATACACATCAACCGGGCGAGCACAAATGCGGATAATAATTGCGGACGACGAACCACGGATGGGCTTTCTTCTGGCCTCGCGGCTGGAGACGGACGGCCACTTTGTAAAAGCGGTCACGGACGGAAATGACGCGCTGTCCGAGCTTGTCAACGGCTACGACCTTCTTATTACCGATTTGAAAATGCCGGACATGAACGGTGTCGAGCTTTTGAGCAAGTCCAAAGGGATATATCCGGAGCTTCGGGTTATTCTGATGACCGCCTATGCCAGCGTGGACACGGCGATCTCCGCAATGAAAGCCGGCGCGGAGGACTATATTGTCAAACCGTTCCCGCTCGACGAGATGGCGCGGCTTGTGAAAAAGGCGGATTCTTCCCGAAAACTCGACCAGGAGGTCCAATTCCGCAGGGGCGGCGAAATCGAGGAAGTTCTTATCGTGGGCGATTCTGCCCCGATGCGCGAGATTTTCGAGTTTATCGACAAGGTTGCCCCGACCGACGCCAGCGTGCTCATTCTGGGTGAGTCCGGCACGGGGAAAGAGCTTGTCGCGCGCGCGATTCATCGCAAATCCCGAAGGCTAAAAGGGCCGTTTATTGCGGTCAACTGCGCCTCCCTTTCCAAAAGCCTGCTCGAGAGCGAGCTTTTCGGCCACGAGAAGGGCGCGTTCACCGGGGCGCATAAGGCCAAGCCGGGAAGGTTCGAGCTTGCCGACGGCGGCACGCTGTTTCTCGACGAGATAGGCGAGCTTCCCTCGGGAATTCAGGCGAAGCTTCTTCGGGCCTTGCAGGACGGCATTATCAACAGAGTGGGAGGGGTCAACCCGATAAAGGTAGATATTCGCCTTATAACCGCGACGAACCGCAACCTCAAAAAAGAGATGACTTCGGGGGTATTTCGCGAGGACCTTTATTTCAGATTGGCGGTTTTTCCGATACAGCTTCCTGCGCTTATCGAACGGCGCGAGGATATTCCCGCGCTCGTCGAGCATTTTTTCTCGAAACAAGGCTATTCCGCCGGGGTTGCCGACGCGGCGTTGAATGAACTCGAGAACGCCCGCTGGCGTGGGAACGTCCGGGAGCTTTTTAATGTGCTCGAACGGGCGACAATACTGGCCGGGGGAGAGAAGATAGAGTTGAAGCATTTGCCGCCGCTGGGGGAAACCGAGCCGGGTGCGGCGGGAGTATATGTCGGCCGCATGACGCTGGAGGATATGGAGCGGACCGCTATTCTTTCGGCGCTGCGGAGGTCGCGCGGGAACAAGACGGAAGCGGCAAAGGCGCTTGGAATTACCCGCAGGATGATATACTCGCGCATGAAAAAGCTTAACATCTCGGATGAGGACGTTTAGGGGAAAGAAGGACACTCTCGATGGGAGTTATTAAATCCCCGCATCGAGCAGCAAAAATAAAAAAGAAAAAAAACCTTGACTATCAATATTAAACGATTTAAATTGCAAGTAATACCTTTTCTATATTGGAAGGGGAGTTTTTTGGGGATAAAACAATACTGCTTTTAAGGGAATAATTTAAGGGAATAAAATGAAAAATATTGTTCTTGTATTCTTGTTGGTTCTACTGACAGGCGTGGGATTCGCTGAATGGTCGCTTGACTGGACCGGCGAACCGGGTTTTGAAGACGACGGTGTAAATCCCGACAGGGGAAATATCGGCGCGCCATACGAGTTCAGGATTAAGTTCGTTTCGGAAGATCCCGAAGTTTCACCAACCTGGGTCAGGGTTAATATCGACCTCAACGAAGACGGCTGTTTCGAGGAGGATGAACTTTTCGATCTGAACCCGGCGAAAAATGCAAAGAATATCTGGACATTCACGAGGAAGATAAGCGTATCCCCATCGAGAACCGAGCTTCCGCATATGGCCTATTATTTCATTGGGCACGTCGATAACAAAATAAGGTCGAGCCAGCTTTCATTCGGGCCGATAATCGGCGGTTTCAACAATTCATTTATAATACAGGGAGAAGGTTGGTTTATCCGCGAGGCCATGCTGCCGATGGAACTTATAACTATGAACAAAGCCGAAAGAATTATAATTACAAATACGAGCGGCTCGATTCAAACGATATCCTTGTCGATCCCGCCCGATCTTCCGGGGCCTTTTCATTCCTTGAGCGATGTCGATTCCTATGAACCGAACGGCTATGTTATCAGCGCGGTAATCACCGACATGCAAACAGAACAAATTCAAGATGAGGATTTCAACGGCGAAGGTTCGGAGGATGTTATCACACTTCAGAGCAAAATCGCCGAAGGTTCTGTGTTCAATATTGGGAAAGAATCGATAGGGAACGAACTGCAGCCGGGTGAGACCGCCGCAATATGGCTCCAAATAAGGGCGCCCGCCACTTCGGATGGTAATGACGTTTCAGATGATCAATGGATTTATATAAAAGTCGGAGTTAGCACAAAAAGTTAGAAATGGGGTTTATGACAATAGTGTTTCTGTTTTTCAATAAAAATGAGATAATTAATTCCGACGTTCCGGTAAAGGAACTATAGAAGACTACTTGTTCGATGAACTTGTAATGCGGCTGTATTTTGAAAGTTTTTTTTAATTGTTCAATAAAACAAATTATACAAAATGAGAAGGAGAGTATCATGCGAACTCTGACAATCGTAGCAGCAATGCTGGTTTTTGCCATCTCGCTCGCAGCATTTCCGGAGCAGATGAATTATCAGGGCAAATTGACCGACCCGGACGGTGTCGCAATCGAAGGACCTGTTACAATAAGGTTCTCCTTTTGGGACTCGGAAACCGGCGGCATAGAGCTTTGGTTCGAGTCCTCTACTGTGGATGTCTATCACGGCCTTTTCGATAAGGTTCTGGGCGAAACGACCCCGATCGATATTCGCTTTGAAAGCCCCGTGTGGATAGAACTCGAGGTCGGCGGTGAAGCCCTGACGCCCCGCCAGAAACTCACTTCGGTTCCCATGTCCTTCCGGGCGGCGGTCGCGGAAAGCCTCGCCGGGGGAATTATTGGCGACCACAACGACCTGAGCGGACTGCAGGGCGGCACTCCCGGTGAGTATTATCACCTAACATTCGCGGAATTGCGTCAGATCGGACTCAACCAGATGAATATCGGAGACCTGACCTATACCGAGGACAACTATGTTGTGGATGGCGAGCCGCTTACGGAGTCTATCGACAAACTGGACATGGAAATTGCCGATATATCCGGCGGAACTTCGGATGCCTATGTCCAAAATCAGGACGCCGCCGCACAGACCGGCGATTTTTGGATCGATGGCGACGGCAGGCTCGACGGCGATCTGACGGTGGGTAATATTGTCGGACAAGGTTCGGCATTCAATGCTATGGCGGCCATGGTGACCATAACAAGCCCAACCGTCCCGGTAACGCTCGCTTCCGTAACTTATATTGCAGGCGGCCCGGGGTCGTTTATTCATCTTCAGTTTGCAGGAAATTTCGACGATCGTGGCGGACAGGAGGGCGCTTTTGTCGAGGTAGAACTCGTCCGCGATCCCGGCGGTGCCGGTGAAATATTGATATCGACTGCAAGAATAAGCGTTTTCTCTCAATCGGTCTATCAACTTCAGACATTCTCGATTAGCGGTGTGGATTCTCCGCCTGCGGGTTCTCACACGTATATCGTTCGCGCCCGCGCGGTCAAAGACCCATACACTTCGGGAAGATGCCTTAGCGGCGTTCTCAAACTCGCCGAAATAAAGGAATAAATTATGTCGAAGAGTGATTTTGTCACAAAGGCTGAAAATAATATTTGTAGAAATCATAACCCAATCAAGAGGAGGAACATGATGGGCAAGAAAGGACTTTTTGCTCTCGTGGTCGCAGCCTTTCTCGTATTTTTTGCGGGAAATGCTCTCGGTCAGGCGTTGTTTAAATACGCCGTGGCCGGTCCGGATGCGATCACAAAAGGAACTTTAGTGAGGATGAGCGCCGACAACACGGTGGCTGTCGCGGGCGCAACCGACAGGGATATTGTCGGCGTCGTGGTGGCTGTCGAAGATTACGGCGCAACCGACAGCGTTCTGGTCGCAACGACCGGAATAATTTCGGCTGTTATCCCGGCAGGTGTCAGCGCCGGAGATAGACTAACTGTTGGCGCGGGCGGCACTTTCGTGGCGACGACCGACGACGAGGATGTTTTCGTTGGAATAGCTATGGAAGACGGCGGCGGAGCCGGAAAGGTTCAGGTGATGATCGACGACGCGCAGGCACAGTTCACCGCATTCGACGATGCGACCGCCGTTCTCGGCGCGAACGACGTTCAAGACGCGATCGATGCTTTGGACGCTACGGTCGATGGAATTATTTCGACCGGCGGCGAAGCGAACCAGGACGCATATTCGACCATCAGCACCGGCGGTGGCGCAACCGGCTCGGCCGCTTCGGAAGTCGCGACCGACGACCTCGTTTTCCAGACGAGCGCGGCTGCGGCCAACCCGCTGAGCATCACGGTTTCCGATGTCGGCGATGTTGACCTTATCGATTTCGATATGACGCAGGTCGACGGAACGAATAACGGCTGGCTTTCCAGCGCCGACTGGACGACGTTCAGTATCGATAACGATCTAACTAACGAGCGGATCACAGCTTTCACGTGGACTGACGGAACGGATCAGTTGTTGATAACCGACGACGGCGGAACCTACACGGTTACAATCGACAACGAAGCGGACGATCTGACAGACAATATCCTCAGCGATATTGGAAACGTCGTTGTCGCCGGTGGAGCGGCCACGGGCGACGTTCTTTATTACGATGGCTCGGACTGGGTCGATCTGACGATAGGAACCGATAACCATGTGCTCACAGTCAACGGCACGGTGCCCAACTGGGAGGCATCGACTGCGAATATGCAGGATCACAGCACAGGCGACGGCCTGGCCGGCGGCGATTATAACGGCTCGGCGGCAATCACATGGTCGGTCGATCCCGGCACCGGTATCATCGTAAATGCTGCGGGCGTAAATGTCGATTACGGCATAACCGCCGGAACCGCTGTCGAGGGTGACCAGACCGCTACGATAGTTGCGGGAACCGGCCTTTCAGGAGGTATCGCTTCCGATGTGTTGGGCGATGGTTTCAGTGCAACTCTGGATGTCGATTACGGCAACGCCGCGGGAACCGCTGTTCAGGGTGATGTCGCTTACGCGATAAACACACCGGCCGGCGGCGGACTTCAGGGCGCGGTCAGCGGGGTTCTCGGCGACGGCTTTACCGCGAACCTCGAACTTATCGACGGCACAGCCGACGATCAGGTTCTCCAGTGGGATCACACGTTAAGCACGTGGGGACTCACCGATCTCGGCGACCTCGGCGGCGTAAATACCGACGCCCCGATCACCGGCAACGGTTCTTCCGGCAGTCCGGTCGATCTTCTGTTCGACGCCGCCAATTTTGGCGTGGACGGCTCCGATCAACTATATATCATCACCGACGGCGTGAACTCCGATGAGATCGCCAACGGAACTATCGTCGACGCGGACATAAGCGGAACCGCCGAAATCGCTGTTGGCAAGCTCGCCGATGGTGATGCTTACCAGATACTCAGAACCGACGCCGCAGGCACAGATGTCGAGTGGGCAACTCCCAATATCAACGATCTGACCGGCCTCACCGACGGCAATATCTGGATCGGCGACGCCTCTAACGAAGCGGCAGCACACGCTCTCAACGGCGACGCTCTTATGGACAACACCGGTCTGGTTACAATTCAGGACGACGCGGTTCAGTCTTCGGATATCGACTGGGGAGTGGGTGCGGATCAAGTGGACGCTGCCGACGTTCCGTATGCGCCTACCGATGAGACCGACTGGATTACGGTGGGTTCTCCGGGCCACAGCGTTCCCTTTGTCAATCTTGCATTAGACGAGGCAGCCGACAGACTGCATGCCGTCGAGGCTAATTATGTCACACAGATCACCGGCGGCACCGGCATCGACCCGGACGCTGCGACTTCCGGCCCTGTTACTTTGACCGTCGACCTTCAGGAGCTAACACTCACCGGCTTGACCGCAACCAGCGCAACCGCAATGGAAGTCGATTACGGTAATGCTCTAAATACCGCGGTTCAAGGCGATGTCGCATGGAGCGTTACCGCAGCCGGCGGATTGACCGGCGATGCAAGTGGTTTTATGGGCGATGGCTTCAGTCCGACTCTTGCTGTCGGCGACGGTGCCGGTCTTACGGTCAACGCCAATGATATCGATGTCAATGTCGATGGAACCACCATCGAAATCGACGGTAGTGATAACCTGCACGTGCTCGGCGCGGCTCCCACGGGACCAGCGGGTGGACAACTGTCCGGCACATATCCTGACCCGGATATTGCCGTAACCGCAGTTGGAACCGGTCTATCGGGTGGCGGCGGCACGGCGCTTTCAGTCGATTACGGTAATGCTCCAAATACTGCAGTTCAAGGTAATGTCGCATGGAGCGTTATTGCTGGCGGCGGATTGACCGGCGATGCAAGTGGTGTTATGGGCGATGGCTTCAGTCCGACTCTTGTTGTCGGCGGCGGCAACGGTATTACGGTCAACGCCGACGATATCGACGTTAATGTTGCCAACGGTGTCGAGATCGTCGCGGACAATGTCCAGATCGACGAGGACCAAATCCCGTTCACTCCGGGAACAGTCGCCGATTGGACAGGCTCGGCCGATCCGGGTGAAGTTGACGACGCGCTCGATCAACTCGCCGGACGCATCGACGATATCGAGGACGGCGGCGGCCAGCAGACGGCGATGGACGAGAACGACTTCTCCGGCACACCCGTGGCTCTTACCTCGACTTCATGGTCCGATCTGACCGGCGTTTCGATCACGACCACGAGCAGCGGTAAGCCGATTATCCTGAACTTCACGGGTACATTCAACGATCGCGCCGGCACGAACGGGGCATATATCGACATCCGCATTACCGACGGCACAAATACCTCCGTCGAAAGGACGATTATCCTCAACGACCGGAACTATTACCAGAGCCAGGAAGCCTCCATCAACTTCCGGATTGCTTCTCCGGCTACTGTATCGACCACGTATAAGGTCGAGTATCAAATCCACGGCAACTACAGCTCCGGCCAGTGCATAAATGGAACGTTGACCCTCGAGGAGATCAACGGCTAAACCAGCTATTTTGGGTGCCTCTCTTCTCAAGAGGGAGGCACCCGAAAGGCAAAAGCGCCCCACACCGCACCACCGGTGGGGGGCCATAGAGGGCACAGTGGGAAGAATGTATAATGTATAATGTATAATGTAGAATTGAAAACGATAACAGGTAAAACAGGCATTCTTGCCTGTTCATTTCCGGCGAGGACAGACAGGAATGTCCGTCCTACCAATTCCGTAGGGGCGAATCGCATTCGCCCGTCGTGGAAAAAACGTACGGCGTTAATTCGCGGACGGGGCAACGCGGTTGACCCCTACGAATCGGGGAATCTGAACAAGGGGTTGTTACTCCTTGTTGACGCCCATTTAACCGTAAGTTCTTTTAAATCAATGAATTCCGTCGATACATCGGTCAATCCAGTGGCTGCAATGGCCAATCCCGACGATAAATTGGTCGATCCAGCGGCTGCAATGGCCAATCCCGTCGATAAATCGGTCAATCCTGCGACTGCAACGGTAAACCCCGTCGCTTCATTGAATAATCCAGCGGATGTAACGGCCAATCACGTCGTTGAATCAACAAAACCCGGCGATGCAACGGCCTATCCCGGAGCTACATTAAGCTCTCCAGAAAGCGGGAGCCTTCAATGTATCCACGGGAACGGTCGATGTTGCGGCAAAATTAAGCAATTCAAAAAGGAGAGTAATTATGGCAACCCCAATTAACAACGATTTTTCTAATGACATTATCGAAACGCGCCTTTACCGGCTCATGCGGATGGAAAACAATATCGACGCAATCGCGGTCGAACTCGGAATAGCGGGGCCGCTGCTCGCATGGGGGCAAGGATGCCATACCCGATTCTCGGGAGCATACACCGAGGCCGGGGTCGAGTCCGGCGAGTCGAAAGACGCCACTATTATGGTTCACGACAAGTTCGACACGACGCTAAATTATTATCAGCAGGCAAAAGAAATTCTCGAGGCGATGCTCGCGCAATATAAGCCGGACGACATTTTGCTGGCGTCATACCGGATTGGCAAGGCCTCGCCGCGGACATATCTCGCCCTGACCGAGGCTATCGACAGATTCGAGGCGACGCACAACCGCCTTGTCGCGGAAGCGGACGAACGTGTTATTGCGCAGGCGATTATCGACCAGATGGTGCTTTATGGGAACGATTTCGAGGCCGAGCTGGAGGCGGCGGGAACCGAGAAAGAGGAATCGGACGTCGCTTTTCAGAAGCAACACAGCTATTTTGCCGAGGACACGATAAAGCTTCGGCTGATTTTCAAGATTGCGTGCATGGTTTGGGGCGATGACGACCCTCGCCTGAAGAGTTTAGGCTTTGTGCCGAGTTCGGAGGTTCACACGCCGGGCGAGCCGGCGCCGGGGCAGGCCGAATGGCCAGAGGTGGTTGCCAATTTCGTGGCCGTGTTCATGACATTCCCGATGCCGCTTTTCAATCTGTCGTGGGA